>CAISYK010000330.1 GCA_903889605.1 uncultured Bacteroidota bacterium | reverse complement strand
TTAAACTGCCCGGTATTTTCGTGAAACTGGAAGTTGATATGCGGAATTCCTGCAATGTCGCATTCTTTCTGCATTTGGGGACGGTCAAGTAAGGCCGGATCACAAAAACTTGCAGCGCAGAAAACGATACCATCTGCTTTACGATTTTTAGCCAGGTCAACTAATCTTTTGCCTCTTGGATTTGCAACATCATAGTAAGCTGAGGTGAAAGTGCTTTTATTAATGTATGCATCTGAAAGTGTTGTCAAAGGAGAATCAGAATTATCCTTTATATCTCCCTGAATCAGTCTTGATCCAAGCATAAAATCGTCTTCAACAATATAACATCCCGCCATCTCGATAGATTTAATCATGCCGATAGGAGGCTGTTCGCAGAATGATCCTGTAACAACAACACGAATATTATCCATCGGTTCGCCTCTCTCTTTGCTGATGTGCTCAAGCACCTCCTCAAGAATAATGTTATGCTCTTCAACGGGGATAGTGATACCTGCTCTAAGGATATAATAAGTCTCAACTGCAGATAATCTCCAAGGGAATTCCTGACGAATGTTATAAATTGATTCGATCAGCTTTCTGTTTTTATTATAAAGTTTAATGGCTGCATTAAGTTTTTCTGCAGTTACTTTTACTTTATTGATATTATACATATCTTCTATCACTTTTTCCATTTCCTGGGTATAGAAAACGCCTCCGACAAGCGGTTCGAAATTCTGCGGATAATCAAAATATCTTTGGAAGGTTCCCTTCTTAGACAATTTGAACATTCCGGAAAGATTTCTTACGCAGTCGCAAATGGCAGGAAACATGAATCCGTCGAAGTCGTCAAGATTTTTATCAAGAGCCATTTCAATTATTCCGCGGGGCAGGTGGCATATGTAGGACTGATAATAAGCATCACCTTTAATAATTTGTTTTCTGTCGCCTACGCCCATGATTCCAACAGGCAGGCCGTTTGCAGCATGAATAATTTCACGAGGAACATAAATAGGAAGATAGCCGACCAGGATACGGTCTTTGCTTTGGGCTTTCCATTTTTTAGCGTAAGTAAAATTCAGGTCAAAAGAAAGCTCTTCACATTCTTTCAGGATGGCATCAATAGATCTCATTTTTAGAATTATTTTCAGCAAATTAACCGTAATCTATCATACAATACTATGATTTGCATCATAATTTACCTATGTAATTAGGAATATTTTCGCATTGAAATAGGATAATGTGCTGATTTGAAAGTTTGCTAATGCATTGATTTGCAGCGCTCAGTTGAAATAAGCAGACTGTGAAGGCAATTTTAAAATTTTCAAATTGTTCAATTTTCAAATTGAAAATAATGGTTGGTTTAAATGGTGTAATTATTCTTGCCGGAGGTAAATCAGAACGTATGGTTTTTCCAAAGCCTTATCTTTTATTTGAAGGGCAAACCTTTCTGAATAAGATAGTTGAGGAATATTATAGTGCAGGAATAACAAGTATTTATGTAGTATTAAATGATAACTTCTGCAAAGGGGAATGGGAGAAATACATATTTCAGGTTAAATCACATGCAGAGATAATTAAAAACCCCAATCCTGAACTTGGAAGATTTCATTCTTTGAAACTTGGAATTGAAAAAATGCTGGATTTTGAATACTGTTTTATTCAAAATATTGATAATCCTTTTGTAAATAAAGCTTTGATTAACAGTTTGATGGATAACGTTAATCCTGAAGGATACACGTCACCAGTTTTTATGGGAAAATTCGGCCATCCTGTCATTATTTCAAAAAATATTATTCAGCATCTGAATAATCTTCCTGATGGGGATGTTAATCTTAAAAATATATTGTCAGGTTTTCCCAGACTCGGGGTTCAGGTAAATAATGATAATATTCTCATTAATATTAATACTGCCGAGGATTATGAAAGATGCATTAACAGTCCGCAAATTTCAAAAAAAAAGCGAATTGCAAATAACAATAACTAAATTTGTTATTCATAAAAAAATGCAGAATTAACCAAGGTAAAAAAATCAATAACATGGAAAAAAGAATTGCGCTTGTAACTGGTTCAAATAAAGGAATAGGCAAGGCGATTACACAGAGATTCGCGGATGAAAATTATTTCGTCATAGCAGTGGATATCGTAAAAGATGCTGAAAATAATCTGGAAAAAGAGTTTCCAGCTGATAAACTGATTTTTATGACTGCTGATATAAGTAACGAAAAAGATGTTGACACTCTTTTCAAAACGATAATTCAGAAATATTCGCGCCTTGATGTATTGGTTAATAACGCGGGGATTATTGTCGATAATTTGATTTGGAACATGAGTGCAGATGATTTTGATAAGGTAATAAACGTAAATCTCCGCGGTACATGGCTCATGTGCAGGGAAGCGGCAAAAATTATGCGGGAGCAGAAAAGCGGACGCATTGTAAACATTGCTTCACGTGCATGGTTAGGCAACAGAGGGCAGTCAAATTATGCCGCATCAAAAGCCGGAGTGGTTTCACTTACCAGGGTTCTTGCCCTTGAACTCGGCAGATATAATGTATTGGTGAATGCAATTGCCCCTGGATTGATTGATACTCCGCTTACCCAAAAATTAGAGAAAGATGTTCTGCAGAAATTGATTGAGGCGCAGCCGACAAAATCAATGGGTAAGCCCGAGGATATTGCTAATCTTGCGGCGTTTCTTGCTTCAGAAAAAACTCAATTCATAACCGGACAAACGATTTATGCGGATGGCGGGAAAAGTATTGGAGCAGGAATGTGATAATACGAACAATGCTCATAAATGAAAGCGATAATACTTACTTTTGCATTGACAAAAAAATAATGTAACATGCTTTTTAAATGAAACCATATTTAAGGAATATTGCAATCGTATTTGTTTTTACCCTTGCACACCTTTTATCGCAGGCACAAGAAGGGCAAAACACTAAGGGAGATGCCGCAGGTTATCTTTCAATGGGGGCCAGAACCTGCAACAGTATTTTTACAACAAATGGAAAGCGCTTCGTAGGAACCGGCATGGGCGGGCAATTTGCGCTTCGTATCGCTAAAGATTTTAATTCTCATTGGTTTGCAGATTGGATTACCAGTAATATTAATAACCTTGCTGAAAGGAATGATTTTCACAGCGGATTTTCAATGATGCCGGAGGTAATCTCAATACCGCTTGGAGTAAAGCGCGTATCGCTTTTTCCTCTTGCCGGATTTTGTATAGATTACACAAAATTCACAGTTACAACCGGAAAGAAAGCATCTTCAAGCCCTAATTACGCTGAACGATACAGCTTTGCTGCCCAAGCCGGCTGCGGTGCCACTATACCAGTTTCTGACAGGCTGGATTTTTCGCTGGAAGCCCATTATATGCTGCACGTTGGAACTGATGTTGATATTGAGTTGAATGATAATGAAGTGCGGCTTATCAAACAGAGAGGAAATAATCTGGAAGGTCATTTTGTATTAGCTCTAAGCATGGATTTTAAACTTTTTAAGTTATGGCAAAAAAAAGCATCTTAAAATTTCTGTTTGTTTTATTTTTGCCGAATATGATTGTCGCCCAGCAGGCTGACAAAATATCTTTGATAAACAAACTGGTGGTTTGTCAGGCTACAATTTCGCCGGGTTATATGTTTTATAAAGGCGGTTTATGGAATTCATATTTCCATGCGACTCTTGAGTGGGGTTTTGATAACAGAGTGTCTATCCGTTCAGATGGCTCATATTTTTTTACCACCCAAGGTGATTACAAACCACTTAAAGCCAATCACAGTCTTCTGCTCGGCGCTTTTTATCATTTCCCAAAAGATAAAAGCGACTTTTATTTCGGGCTGCAGCCTGGCGTGGCATGTGTTCAGCAAAACGCATATACCTATAATGATAGTATTATCAGTAATCCCAGACTTAAAATTGCACCTATAATGACCGCGACCATTGGAGCAAATTATTTCTTTTGGAAATACATGAATATGTTTGCTGCAGTTAAATTTGTCCATGGCTATCATATTTCAGATTATGGTAATTCCATCCCTCTTGATGAACTGCGCATTTCAGCGGGATTGGGGTGGCATTTTCAGTTCAAAAAAGAAGCTTCGCCTCAATGATATAGGCTTTATTTATATCAATTGAAGATGCTTGTCATTACAATTTAAATTGATTAGCAGTATTATATAAAATTTAGAATTGAACTAAAATAAAGCGGTAAATAACAGCACTTTGCACAAATTAATTTTATGGAGTAATAACTTATTTACATATTTAAAAAGGATAATATCAGCAGCAAAAAAATTAAAATAAAGAAATCAATTAATGAAACCATTAAACATAAAAATAAATAATAAGGTATATAACCTATTGGTAGATGAACATGACATGCTGTCGAAAGTTATTCGTGAAAAAGCGGGGCTTACCGGAACAAAAATCGGGTGCGAACAAGGAAGCTGCGGTGCATGCACCGTTCTTGTAAATAAAGAACCTGTACTTAGCTGCATTACTCCAGCCTTACGTTATGAAGGTGCAGAAATCACTACCATTGAAGGGGTTTCTAAAAACGGCGAATTACATAAACTGCAGGAAAAGTTTGTGGAGAAAGGCGCTATACAATGCGGATTTTGTACTCCGGGAATGATTATTACATCATTAGATTTATTAGACAAGAATCCAAACCCTTCAGAGCATGAAATTAAGGATGCTTTGTCTGGAAATGTGTGCAGATGTACCGGGTACAAAAAAATTGTTGAAGCGGTTGCTGAATATGCGGATGAAAAAAACGGTAAACCTAAAAAAGTTAAAAAAGAGGCTAGAACAAAAGGCACAGTTGGCGTTGGACGCCCATATATCGAGGCGGCAAAGAAAGTGCAGGGCCTTGCGGATTATGCCGATGATTATAAATTAAAAGATGTGCTGCATGTAAGGTTTGTCAGAAGCTTACATGCACATGCAAGAATATTAAATATTGATGCTTCGGAAGCATTGGCTTATGAAGGAGTTCGTTATGTAGCTACAGGAAAAGAACTGCCGATAACCTTTGGAGTACTCCCTATATCCCAGGATGAAGAGGCTATAGCTATTGATAAAACACGATATGCAGGAGAAATAGTTGCAGCGGTTGCCGCCGATACTGAAGAAATAGCCGCGCATGCCTGTAAACTTATTAAAGTTAAATACGAACAATTGAAGGCTTTCCTTACAATTGATGATTCTTTAAATGATATAGGCACAGCGGAAAAGATCCACAATACAACCAAGTTCAATAATAATATTCATAAAAAAGCGGAACTTCGTTTTGGAGATCAGCAGCAAGGACTGAAAGATGCTGAGGTAGTTTTAAAAATGGATTTCGAAATGATCGGCATCAATCATGGTTTTACCGAACCGCATGCTTCAACAGCATTTTGGGATGAAAACGGATTGACAATGATTTCGGCTACCCAGGTAACTCATTATCTGCATCGTGCATTGGCGAAAACTATGGATGTTCCATTGAGCCGTGTTAGGGTTATAAAGCCTCATATCGGCGGTGGTTTTGGCGGAAAAGGAGATCCTTTTGCTCACGAAATAATTGTTGCTCACATCGCAAGGAAGACAGGGAAACCAGTAAAGGTTAGATTGACCCGTGAAGAGGTGTTTTTGAACAACCATGGCCGCCATCCCACAAAAATGACCATCCAGCTGGGAACAAGCAAAGATGGATTGATTAAAGTTTTGGATGCTGATGTTGCCATTGACGGCGGTGCTTACGGAAGCTTTGGAGTGGTGACATCATATTACAATGGTGTATTGCTTCAGGCTCCTTACAAATTAGACAATTTCGGTTTCGTAACTCATCGTGTATATACTAACAAACCCCAGTGCGGCGCCATGCGCGGACATGGGGCGGTAAACACCCGCTTTGCAGTAGAATCAATGATTGATGATATTGCACACCAAATAAAAATGGATCCTATTGAGATGAGGATGAAGAACTTTCTTGACCCAAACTCACTAACAGTTGGTCATTACCGTATTACTTCAAACGGAATCAAACAGGCTATTAAAACTGTGGCTGACCAGTCGGATTGGAAAAATAAACATGGAAAAATGCCTAAAGGTCAGGGTTTTGGCGTTGCCTGCGGATTCTTCATCAGCGGAAGCGCTCTGCCTATTATCTGGAATGAGCTGCCTCAGTCTGTTGTTCACCTTAAAGTAGATTTTGACGGAAGAGTGCTGATTGCTTCCGGGGCCAATGATATCGGACAAGGCAGCGACACGATGCTTGCCATTATTGTTGCAGAAGTACTTGGCATCAGTATGGATAAAACATTTGTGATTGCGGCAGACACATTAATCACACCAGTTGATTTCGGAAGTTATTCGAGCCGTGTAACATTCATGGCAGGAAATGCCGCAAAAGATGCTGCTGAAAATCTTAAGAAAGAAATTATCACTTCTATCGCAAAAAAGAAAAATATCCAGGAAGAAGAATTTATTTTTTCTGAGAACAGAATTTTCAGCAGCGATAAAACTGTTGATCTCAGCTGGGATGATGCAATTGAAATTTTGGTTGCAAACCGCGGAGCTGTTAATGTAAGCGGAAAATATATCTCTCCTAAGCTGGGCGGAGACTTCAAAGGCGCAGGTGCAGGTTTAAGTCCGTCATATTCATTCAGTTCATGTGTTGCAGAGGTGAAAGTGGATATAGAAACAGGACACGTGAAAATTATTAATGTATGGGGCGCGCATGATTGCGGAAAAGCATTGAATCCTTTGGCAGTTGAAGGCCAGTTAGAAGGGTCGTGGCATATGGGCATAGGACAGGTAATGACAGAAGAAATGTCGTATTACAATGGCTTATTGGTGAACAATAACTTCCTGGATTATAAAATTCCAACATCGCTGGACACACCGCCGATTCATACAAACATCATCGAAACCAATGATCCGGAAGGACCGTTCGGGGCAAAAGAAACCGGAGAAGGGGCTATTCATGCGGTATTGCCTGCAATTGCCAATGCCGTTTACGATGCAGTAGGAATACGTATTACAAAACTTCCGATTAAGGCGGAAGATGTTTTACGATTATTGAAAGAAAAAGAAAAACAAACGTCTAAAGTTGAAATATAATGATTGCTGAAAAATTTTATTTAAAACCAAAGTCTGTTGGTGAAGCTTTAAAAACAGCTGTTCAGCACATTTCATCGTTTCGCTATCTTGCCGGCGGAACGGATGTGGTCGTGAATAAATATCAGGGCAATGAAGAAGCAAACTGCTTAATTGATATTTCTGATATTAACGAATTAAAAACTGTAACTGCAGACGGAGACTATTTAAAAATAGGAGCATTAATACGTCTGGATGATTTACAAAAGCATGAAATTATTTCAAAAAATTTTCCTGCACTTATTAATATTGCTCACGAAGCGGCATCACCAATGCTGCGCAAAACGGCTACTATCGGCGGAAACGTGCTGTGCGAAAACCGGTGTTCGTTTTATAATCAAACGGAATGGTGGCGCGAAGCAGTCGGATATTGTCTGAAATGCGAAGGGGCGGTATGTATTGCTACAGGCGGTAAAAAAAGCTGCTTCTCAAAATTTGTTTCTGATACAGCACCTGTACTTATCAGCATGGATGCGCAGATAGAAATTGCCGATAAAGACGGAGTAAAAATAATTCCTTTGGAAAGCATTTATACCGGTAATGGTATTGCTCCCCGAAATCTCAGCAAAACTGCAGTAATAACAAGTATTATTCTTCCTTTAAACCGAAACTTCAAATGCAGTTTCAGAAAATTACGTCCGCGCGAAGCTGTTGATTTTACTTCGTTAACTGCTGCTGCCGCAATTGATAATAAAGGGAAAGTGAAAATTGTGTTAGGAGGAGTTGATCCCAAACCAATAGTTATTGAAGGACTAAGAGCTGATGATAAAGACGAATTAATTAAAAAGGCAGTAAAAAAAGCAAGGATTGTTGATAATGATGTTTATTCACGCGGTTACAGAAAAGAAATGATAACAGTATTTCTAAATAGGATTTTTGAAGAGTTAAGTAAAGAATAAATTTGAATGCTGCATATCTTTTAAAAAGAATAACATTCACATATTGCTAATCTCAAGTCA
>CAISYK010000329.1 GCA_903889605.1 uncultured Bacteroidota bacterium | reverse complement strand
TTTTAAAATTTAAAATTCCATGTTACCGATGGGAGTATAGGAAATAAATACACTTGTTTTGCTTTGGCTTTATAATCTCCAGTGGCAATACTGCCTTCACTCGAAAAATAAACGATATATGGATTATGTCTGTTATAAACGTTAAAAACACTGAAGCTCCAGCTCGATTCATAATTTTTAGCCCATTTTTTGGGAACCTCAATTGTAGAAACGTCTTTCCCTTTATTTTGGTATTGTTTGGTTAATCGTTGTTTTTTGCGTTCTATTTTTTTATTACGGTTGGGCGTAAATGTTGCTGATATGTCCAAACGATGATATGCAGGCATACGGAATGAATTTCTATCACCATATTCGGTGACAAAATTAGCGTCAAGTATATAATAAGCTACAGGAACCGTAATGGCATTGCCAGTGCTGTATACCCAAACAGCTGCGAAGGTCCATTTTTTGTTCAAATCATAACTTGATATCAAAGAAACATCATGTCTTCTATCGTATTTTGCATAAAATTCTTTGCCGAGATTAAGTTCCGGGAATTTTCGTTTAGTATAAGATATCGTATAACCAATCCATCCGCTGAATTTCCCTAAACGTTTTTTTAGGAAAAATTCAGCACCGTACGCCTGTCCCTTACCAAAAATGAATTGATTGTCGGCATTGTCGTTTATGTCAGCTGTTGGTAAAGAACCATCTTTATATTCAATTTGATTTTTTAAATCTTTGTAATAAATTTCAACAGATGTTTCATAAGTGTTTTCCTTGAAATTTCTGAAATAACCTAATGAATACTGAGTTCCTTTTTGAGGCTGAACCAGCTGTGAGCAAGGGACCCATGTGTCGGTTGGAAGTGCAACAGCCGAAAGGGAAGCTAAATGTATGTATTGTAAATTATAAGTGTATGACGCCTTAACGGATGATTTATTATTAAGCAGATAACGGGCACTTATACGGGGTTCAAAGCCTCCGTAATCCTTAACTTTTTCATTGGAATTAAAGTGAATAATATTAGATGTTTGTCCGTTAATCGGATCTTTAATATAACGATCGAAAGGCCCGATCTGCATAAAGTAAGAATACCGCAGCCCTGCTTGAATTTTTAATTTATCGCTAAGGTCAAAATCATCTGAAAGATAAACAGCAGCTTCATGTGCTTTATCTTTTTTTATTTTTCCAAAATCAAAAGAGATATCTCCCTGTTTTGCTGAAACACTTGTTGGCGTGAAGGTGTGGAAAATATAATTGACGCCGAACTTAATATCATGGCGAATGCTTGGAAAATAACTAAAATCTACTTTTGCATTCCAATCACGTATACCTGAATATAATTTAAATTCAAAGCCGCTTTGACCGGCACCAAAAGAAAAATAGTAATCGCTGTATATGGCGGAAGCATTCATGAATAATTTATCATTAAACAAATGGTTCCAGCGTACAACTCCTGTTGCGTTTCCCCAGCCTACCTTTAAGTTGAATTTAGCAATTTTGTCTTCGAAATTCAGAACATCTCTGCCGAAGTAACCGCTGGCAAAAACTCTGTCTTTATCCGATAATCGATAATTTACTTTTGCGTTTAAATCATAAAAAAAATAACCTGAATTTTTTAAAGGTGAACTGGGTTGTGCAAAAGGTTTGGCAAGCACATCAATGTATGTTCTTCGTGCTGAAATAATAAAAGATCCGGTATCTTTTTTTATCGGACCCTGCACTGTTATACGTGAGGAAATTATTCCAACACCTCCTTCGGCATGAAGCTGCTTGTTATTGCCCTCTTTCATAGAAATGTCAAGTACAGAGGCTAAACGCCCCCCGTATTGAGCCGGCATCCCTCCTTTAATTAAATTTATGCTTTTTACTGCATCGCCGTTAAAGACCGAAAAAAAACCGAGCAGATGAGATGCATTATAAACTACTGCTTCATCCAGTAAAATCAGATTCTGGTCAGGCCCTCCGCCGCGAACGTAAAACCCTGTATTGCCTTCCCCAGCCGATTTAATTCCAGGTAATAACTGGATTGTTTTTAATACATCAACCTCTCCCATGAAAGCAGGGATTTTTTTAATCTCTTCCATGTCCATTTTTACTGAACCAACAGAAGTGCTCGAAACATTTTTATCACTTTTTTCGGAAATAACTTCCACCTCCTGAGTAGTAATGATTTCAGATTTAATATCCACATTCAGCCTGATATCTTTATTGAGAATTATTTCTTTTATAAAGTCTTCGTAACCAAGGTATGATACAACCAGGTGGTAAGTTCCTTTTTCAACTGTAATGGAATAAAAGCCGTACTGATTGGTGTTCATGCCTTTCAGCAATTCCTTGATGTAAACATTTGCTCCTATGCTGTATTCGCCGTTAGAAGCATCTTTTACAAAACCGCTGATAGTAAATGCGGGTTTTTCCTGAGATTTTATATTCGGCAGGTTAAAGAAAAAAAATATAAATATTAAAAGGATTAATGGAAGATTATGTTTCATATCCTATCTTACAATTAGACTACTAAATTAAGTTTAATAACTGTAAAAAGAATCAAAAATTTCAGGGCAATTATATAATTTACGGAGAAATGTCATTTTCAAAATAAATTAATTTTGAATTTAACTGTAGTAAAAGTAATTCAGCAGATTTTATTTTCCAGCTGCGTAAGGGTAATTGAAAATAGCTTTTTTTTATTTGCCCAAAGATTATTAGGCCTGTGCAAAGTCTTTATTTATGAAATACTCAGTGCTGTTCAGTCAAAATGTTAATCAATTGATATATGGGTATAATGTAAAATAACCAAAGAGGTGAAGAGAGCATTGGGTTTTACAGAGAATTCTTAGTGTTTCTTAGTTTTCTCCTTGCCTAAGTGATAAAATTTATTTTTTGACTGAACAGCCATGATGCAATACTATGCCTTTAAATAAATATTGGATATTTTTATTTACAATTCTGATTCCTTTATCCGATAAACAATCTAAGAGTTAAAAGCACCCTCCATGATATCAATTTTTTCTATGACATGGATGCAGTTTTTAATATAAATATCAGCCGGCACAGATTGTTTGATGCCCGTATCTTCAAGAAGCCTTGAATTATCAAAAACCTGGCCCAAATCCATAAACTCAAGATATGGCTCTAATCCGGCAAGCAAAATTCGCAGCGCACCGGCATCTGGAAATGCTTTTTTCCAATAATTAAGGTAGTCAGGATAGTTATATAATTCACTGGTTGGCTGTAATCTGTTCTTGGTCCAGTTTTTTATTTGGTTTAAAATAGGTTTATGAACATATTGAAAAGGAGGCAGATCGGCAAAATATGGTTCTAAAAATTTACATACTTTATATGCAGAAGTAGCAGCTGTCGATCCAGATGAAATATGATATACCTTATGATTTCTTTGAGCAAATAGAAGTTTTACAATTGCTTCTGCGGCGTAGTCAACTGGAATAATATCCAACAGCGCATTTTCATTTACCGGAATAAGCCGAAGCTGATTAATTGCTGCGGCAGCCCACAATATCACAGGAGAACGCGGCATCACAGGCCTGCTGTCACCCATAATTATTGAAGGGCGGGCAATCAGTATTTGTTTTTCGGACAAATGTGTATAAAGTAAAATTTCACCCTGCATTTTTGTATAGGTGTATTTTACTAAATGACCTGCATTTAAATTTGGAGACTCATCTTCGGAAACAACACGATTTTTTATATCTTTTCCGCATATAGTAGCTGTACCTATGTATAGAAATGTTTTAAGTTTCTGCAGTTTTTTTGCCCACAGTAATATTTTTTCTAAGCCTCCTATATTTGCTTTTTCAACCAT
>CAISYK010000328.1 GCA_903889605.1 uncultured Bacteroidota bacterium | reverse complement strand
AGGCGATACCATTTTTTGAGTTTGTGAATAATAAAGGTGGTTATAAGGATGAAACGCTGCTGTATCTTGCAATGAGCTATATGTACGGTTATAGATTTGATGATGCAGCTAAATTTTTTACCGAATACAGGAAAAAGGCGGGTGCAAAAAAGTACGATATGGTGGATCACTATATTGAGAATTGTGAAAGCGCGAAAGTATTGATGAAAAATCCGGTAAATGTAACCTTCGAAAATTTAGGAAAAGAGATCAATTCGAAATTCCCCGATTATTATCCATTTGTTACACAAGACCAATCAACACTATACTTCACAACCCGCAGAGAAGGCCGGTCGCAAAAATTAAAAAGCTGGCAGGGCTATTTTACTTCGGACATTTATTTTTCAAAAGTTGCTGCCGGGCAGTGGACAAAACCAAAAAGTATCGGCACGATGATAAACACCGGTGAGGACGAACAGTGTGTTTATGTTTCGCCTGACGGTAGACAAATGATAATATACATGGATAATGAAACAGCTACAGGAGATCTCTTTCTGGCATCAATGCCGGCAAAAAGCAAAACTTTTTCAAAGCCTGTAGGTTTCATTGAACCTGTGAACACAACTGATCTTGAATTAGAAGGGTGCATCAGTGACGATGGGAATATTCTTATTATTTCAAGTGACAGGCCTGCAGGTGAAGGAGAAACTGATCTATATATGTTTAAAAAACTACCTACAGGAGAATGGGGAAATCCGCAGAATCTAGGCCCTAATGTAAATACTAAATACAAGGAAGCTTTTCCGGTGTTTGATGAAAAAAATAATGTTTTATACTTTGCTTCCGAAGGACATGCAAGCATGGGAGGTTCTGATATTTTCAAATCTAAATATGACCCTGAAACCCAAACATTCGGACCTGCAGTAAATATGGGGTATCCAATAAATACTCCTGAAGAAAATCTGGAATTTACCCTTGCGGCAAATAAAAGAGATGGTTATATTTCTGCAGTTAGAAAAGAAGGTTACGGAGACCTTGATATTTACAAAGTAATATTTAATGATGTAGAAAATCAACCTTCTGTCATCAAAGGAATAATATCAACCACAGATACTATTAAAAAAGATATTGAAGCCGTAGTAACCTTATTGGATGCGAAAACCAATGAAAAGGTGGAAGAGAAAAATGCAAATATAAAGAGCGGGAAATATGTTTTTTCGGTGTATCCTGGTAACTATATTTTAAGCGTAACAAGTCCAGGATTTGAAGAGTATAGAGAAAAAATGAATGTTTATGACAAATCTGATTATGTTTTCGAAATAGAAAAAGATATCATTCTTCATAAGCCTGGCGAGTCTTTGCCGGCAGGAGGGAAGACGCCTATAAAAGGAAATACTTTAAAACCTGAAACTGCCCCGGTAAAGAAAAAAACTCCTTAATTTATAAACTCTTTCTCAGAAGCTGAGTCGATTCAGGACACACGCTTCAGCCATCACAGGAGCAGCGATTAACAGGAACTGTGCTCAAAAATAATCTTGCGGATAGAGGTTGTAGAGGATTTGAAAATGCTTTAGGAACAAACATCGCTATACGACAAGTGAAATCAACAGACACAGCTTATCAAAAACAAAAACTCAGAAAGGCTTTAGGCTAAATAATTTTATCGAACCTCGTATTGGATATATTAAAACAGACCATCTCTTTACAAGAAATTTTTACAAAGAAATTTTTGGAGGCAATTTAAATGTAATGCTTGCCGCAGCTGCAATGAACTTTAAAAGAATGATGAATATATGGAAAGAAAAACCTTCCAATTTTATTTTTGTCATTTTTGAAAAATCAAGATTAGGACAAATCAATTTATTTTTCGGGAAAAAGTGTTTACACAAATGTGCCGTTTTACTTTTTGAGGACTAACTAATTATGAATTCACTAAACTATTGAGTTAAAATAAAGAGAAGTATTTGAATGAAAGATCCGCAGCAAAATAATCCTTTACATGGTAAAACATTAGAAATGATAGTAACTCATTTAGTTGCTTTTTACGGTTGGGAACAATTGGGTTATCATATTAAAATCAATTGCTTTACTGACAATCCAAGCATTAAATCCAGCCTTACTTTTCTCAGAAAAACTCCATGGGCGAGGAAAAAAGTGGAAAATTTGTATCTGGAAATTACAAAGTAATATGATTTTTCTCAGTGCTTTCTCAGTGACCTTAGTGCCTTAGTGGTAAATTTCTATTACCCCGGCATGCGGGCAAGCTGTTTGTCCATCGTTTTTATCTGCTTCACAAGTTCTTCCGATTTAGGTTTTAAAGCTTTCGCTTTTCTGAAATAGTCTTTAGCTATCCTGTTTTGGTTACGCTGTATTTCTAGGGAACATAACTGCATATACGCAGCAGCTAAGGCTTCTTTGTCGGCAACGCCGGTTTTTACAGCTTCTACTAAAGTTAAACGAGCTTCCTTATGATTACCTTTTTTCAGCTGAATAAAACCGAGCTGAAGCAGATTTTCGCCTTTTACATTTCCTACAATAGATGATTTGGTATTCATACTTTTGCGGATATTGCTTTCGGCAGATGTCAAATCATCAGAAGCCATTGCCAGATTACTCTGCAGCATATAATATCCTGAACGTATAGGTTTAAAAAGTAAACGTGGAAATTTGATTTTTTTGATATAACGTGCAGCTTTTTCCACGTCACCTTCTGTAACAGCTTCCTGCACCAGGCGCATTGTACCTATCATGAAATAAAGCACCAAAGAAAAAGCGGCTAGAATATAGCAGATCCATGCTGTTACTGCATCATCATAAATATGCGAAAGGATACCTAATGCTATCAAAATGATACTAATCTGCAAACGGTACAAAATGTATAAACGTAATACTTTCATAAAAAATTCAGTTAAGGAAAAGTGCTTAAATCTCTCTTTGGTTTAATAATTTGCAAAATTAGTGCAAAATTGTCAGAGTCGGCATTAATTCTTTCCTTAAAAAGAATAATTATATATCTATTCCATTAAGAATCTTGTGCATAAGCATTTCCCGTGCAAATTTTATGTTATTAATCTCCTTAATTGCTTCTCTGTCGCATTTATACAAAAGGAGGGAAACATCAAGTTTCTGAATAAACTCCATTATCACATCGTTGACAATTCCTTCGTCCTGCAAATCCCAAATAGCATTATTAATAATGGTTTCAACGGTTTTGCAGCTGTCGCAAGTGACAATTTTTTCTACTTTTTCTATTTTTAACTGAATCATGTTCGATTATATTATAGCAATTAGCAAATAAAAAATTAAATCAATATTTACTTTATTTTGAATTCCTGTTGGTATTGAAATTAAGAAGCTAAAACTTTTGCTTCAGGAAATCTAAATAACCACGCCTTAAGTGCCTCCATACGCGGCAGTGTGATTATAGTTTTATGATCCAACTGTACTTTTATTGATTTCGGGTTTAATGCCGGCAGCATTGTTTTAGGTTTTGTTCTCATTTTTTTTGTTTTTTTATGTGAGTAAATGATTTTAGTAATTTCAAATTCAAATCTATCT
>CAISYK010000327.1 GCA_903889605.1 uncultured Bacteroidota bacterium | reverse complement strand
TGTACATACATTTATTTTTAATTGTGTCAATTACTGCGCCGAATAATACTGGAAATATCATGGCGCAAGCCTGTTAGGTGCTATATATATATATATAGCTCGCAAGTTTTTTGTAGATTACCTGCTATATATTGATTAATGATCATTTAACGGCAGACCTCTTTTCTGATATTCAATCCAGTTTAGATATTCCGAACCCTTTCTGTGCTCAACCATTGTGATGCAGTCGTTAACAGGGCAAACAATCTTACACAAATTACAGCCAACACATTCTTCTTCCTTTATTGTGTAAGTATTGTATGGATTTCCTCTTTCAACAGTAATTGCCTGGTGAGATGTGTCCTCACATGAAATATAGCACAAACCGCAGTGAATGCATTTTTCCTGGTTGATATTTGCTTCAATGTGAAAATTTATATCAAGCTGTTCCCATTTTGTAATTCGCGGAACAGATAGGCCAACAAAATCATTTATACTTGTATAGCCTCTTTCATCCATCCAGTTACTCATGCCATCGCATAAATCCGTAACAATTTTAAACCCGTATATCATTGCAGCGGTGCACACCTGAACATTACTTGCGCCGAGCAGCATAAATTCTACTGCATCTTTCCATGTTGTTACACCGCCGATACCTGAAATAGGAATGTTTCTAAGCCTTTCTTCCTGGGCAATTGTTGTAACCATTTTCAAAGCAATCGGTTTTACTGCCGGACCGCAGTATCCTCCGAAAACGGATTGACCGCCAACGTTTGGATTTGGTATCAGGGTATCCAGATCAATTCCTGTAACGGATTGAATAGTATTGATAAGCGAAAGTCCGTTTGTTCCGCCTTCAAAGGCTGCAATAGCACCCGGAACAGCAGAATGAACGTTTGGAGTAAGCTTTGTTATCACTGGAATATTGGCGACTTCCATAACCCATTCAACAACCATTTTTGCAATTTCAGGATCTTGCCCGACAGCAGCACCCATGCCTCTTTCAACCATACCATGCGGGCATCCGAAATTTAATTCTAATCCGTGGGCACCGGTATCCTGAGCTTTTTTAACCATTTCGTGCCAATTTTTTCTATTATTATCGGCCATCAGTGAAATAATCATTGCACGATCTGGAAAAAGTTTTAAAACTTCCCTGATTTCTCTCAAATTAACCTCAAGCGGCCGGTCCGAAATAAGTTCTATATTGTTAAATCCTACCGCTTTTCTGCCGTAATTTAATGCAGAATATCTCGAGGAAACATTTTTCACCTGGGTTCCTAATGTTTTCCATACTACCCCGCCCCATCCGGCTTCAAATGCGCGAATTACATTTGTTTTTTTATCGGTTGGCGGTGCAGATGCTAACCAAAAAGGATTCGGCGATTTTATGCCTAGAAAGGTTGATTGTAAATTTGCCATTGTTTTTTGTTTTGTTTCACGCAGATTTCGCGGATTTACGCAGATAAAAAATCAGATATATCCGCTGTTGAATTATTTAATTTATTAACTTTTCTAAAAATTGAATTTGAAATATTATCGGTATTGAAATTTACTAAAATACCCAATCTTTTACCTGATAATTTCAAATAGGTCAATACTTGTTTATGGTGTATATCCGCAATTTGTTCTATTGATTTTATTTCAATAATAACTAAATCATTAACTAAGATATCTATTCGAAAACCAATATCTAACCTTTCGCTTTCATATATTACAGGCAATGCAACTTGTGATTTAGCAATTGTTCCGGCTTTTTTCAATTCATACATCAAAACGGCTTCATATACAGATTCCAACAATCCGGGGCCAAGAGCATTGTATACCTTAAAAATAGCTCCTCTAATAATATATGAAATTTCGTTCTCTGTCATTTAGAAATATTATCCGCAGATTTCGCTGATCACCGCAGATTTTTTTTTGTTGAAAGTGTTAAAACTTCTTGTTTTTTTTAAATTGTTTCTGCGAAAATTCGCGAAATCTGCGGGAGATAATTGTGTTATAACCCCAAATATTCCAAAATCCCCTTTGCTCCGTCTTTTCCGGCCTGAACTGCATCCACCACTTCCTTGCCGCCGTTTACAGAATCTCCGCCTGCAAATACTCCTTTCAAATTAGTTTCAGATTTTTCATTGATAGAAATTTTACCGTTTTTATTTTGTACAGATGATTTGTTTACAATTTCTTCATACGGCATTTGTCCGGCCGCTTTAATAACCATATCAACATCAATAGTAAAAGTTTCGCCTGAATCAACAGGGGCTCTTCGGCCAGACGCATCAGGCTCACCGAGTTTCATTTTACTGCATACCAGTTTTTTTACTTTACCGTTTTCACCGATAATTTCTTTCGGGCTTGCCAGCCAGATAAATGAACATCCGTCAAGTTTAGCCAGATCAAGTTCAACATCAGTACAAGGTTTTTCGTTTTCTGTTCGGCGGTAAATCATCGTTACTTCTTTGGCGCCAAGGCGTTTTGACTGTGTTGCCGCATCTATTGCCGTCATTCCCATACCTATCACAGCAACTTTATCGCCTACTGCAATGGATGAATAATCATTGGTACGAAGATCATAAATAAATGAAATAGCATCAGCAACGCCGTCTAATTCTTCACCCGGAATATCCAATGAACGTGCTATACCAACACCTATCCCTAAAAATACCGCATCATATTTTTGCTGGAGCTCAGCAAGAGTTATAGCCTTACCTAATTCTTTTTTGTATTGAACATCAATACCGCCTACTGAGAGAATATAATCTACCTCATTTTTACAAAAATCAGGAGTAACTTTGTAAGCCGCCACTCCGTATGTCATTAAGCCTCCGCCTTTTTCTTCTTTCTCATAAATTGTTACATCAACTCCCTGCATGGAAAGTGCATGAGCACAGGCTAATCCTGCAGGTCCTGCACCCACCACAGCGGCTTTTTTACCGTTTGATGGTTTGCGTTCAAACAGTTTCCATTTTTCTGAAATTGCTTTTTCAGATGCATATCGCTGCAGTTTAGAAACAGAAATAGGTTTTTCTTTAAGCAGATTAAAAACACAAGCCCCTTCACATAATTTTTCTACAGGGCATACTTTTGAACATCCAGCGCCCATTATGTTTGAAGAGAAAATTGTTTTTGCTGAACCTTTGATATTTCCGGATGAAATTTGTTTTATAAACAAGGGAACATCAATGCTGGTTGGACATAATTTTGCACAAGGCGCATCATAACAATTAAGGCACCTTTCAGCTTCAATTACAGCGCCTTCTGCATGTTCGAAAGGCGGATGTACGTCTGAAAAATTTTCCGCAAAAACTTCTTTTGATAAACGGTTTTTTTGAATTGACATATTTATGTATGTTGAATGTTTAGTGTAATGTGTTGAAAGCTTTCATTTGTAATTAAGCAATCACAATAATTTTTAAAGCTTTGCTGCTGATGTTGCTGCTGCATCTGTCTTTACTAATACTGTTTCTTTTGGGGCAATAACTAATGCTGTGCCGTCAATAACAATTTTTTGGTCCTGATTTTTGCACACTGTGCTCAGCACTACCTGATTTCCTTTAGGGAAATCAACCACTTCAATATATGCGGTAATAGTTTCATTCATAAATACCGGAGCTAAAAATTTCATATTCTGGCTTAAATAAATGGTGCCGTTACCCGGTAAATTTTTTCCTATTGCAGCTGAAATTAAACTGCC
>CAISYK010000326.1 GCA_903889605.1 uncultured Bacteroidota bacterium | reverse complement strand
TAGTGTAGTTGCTAGTGCTGTGAAAGGAATCAATTACGATGATTTTGACGGGGAGGCAGAAAATCTTAATGGCTATTTATCCTTATTTCATGGGGAAGCACCTACCTACAACGTTTATAAAACTAAGGGCGAAGAAATAGATGCAACAATTAAATTTATAAACGAGTTAAAAGAAAAGGGCTTAAAATACAATGATATTGCAATTGGCGGAAGAACCAAAGAATCTATAAAGGAAATAAAAGCTGGTTTGCATAAGGCAAAAATTCCATATAATGATAACACAACCAACCTTGCAACAAATCCAAACGGGGTAATTCTTTCAACTTTTCACGGTTTAAAAGGCCTGGAATTTAAAGCTGTAATTTTAAGTGATGTAAATAATAGAACCTCTCCATTATATATCCAGAAAATGGAAGACATGGAACCGCATGAGAAGGAAGAATACTTGCATAGTGAACGGTCATTGATTTATGTTGCCATAACAAGAGCAATAAGTGTATTAAAGATTTTTGGAACAGGGGTGAAATCGCCTTTAATCAACTTGACCTAATAAATATTGTTCTTAATAGCTGAGGAAATGTCCTCAAATAATTATTTTAAAGCCGTTTGATGAGTTTTTTTGACTTAGTTGGTATTCCATTGCTCAGGATACATAAAGACCTGTAAAGCAATCGTTGATGCCTTTAAAGAATTTCATTCTTTTTCCTTTTGAATAATATCAAAATAAGTTTTATCTCCGAAATTACCAGACAGCCACCATTCAAGGTCTTTGGCTCTTGCGGCAATTATTCGTAAATCGGCTGTCAATTGTTTTACTCCTTTTTTTAGGATTTTCTTCTCTTTATCGGTTAATGGGTCATCGACATTAAACACAAGTTTGTATGCTTGAATTTCATCAGCCAGGAATTCTATCTGGCTATATCTGTAATCTAAACTTCCTCCTGGCATGTTTTCACTTGTTGAATTATTCGGTTTTTTTTGTTACTTATTTTCAATCTTGTTGTTTTCATCATCCCACATCTCTCGGTAAGAATTAATATGGTAAGCTGTTGCCTCAGGATTAAAAGAAAAGTAATATCTGCAAAGCTTTTTATACAACAACAACATTTTTTCATCAAAGCAGAAATCTAACATCCAATCGAGTAAATGTTCTATTCGTTTGTCATCTCTGCATTCAGAACTAATTATCAAATCAACTTCTGGCGAATACTGCTGCACAGCTTGACTTGCTAGTTGTTTCACCATTGATGCCAATTCTCCTATTTTACCAATAAGGGGTTCTTTCATTTCTATGCTCCTTTAATCGAATATTCGCTCATTTTTTACTTTTCGATTTTTTGAGTTTCTTTTTCAGTGCAATTCCTTTTTCCGACAAGATATAGCGTTGTTGAGGATGGTTGGGGTTATCTGGATATTTCATTTCGATATATCCCATTTCCAATGCTGGAATAATATAGTTTACCCTGAAATAATCTTCACTCTTTAGTCCTAATTTAATTTGAATATCACTTCTTTTTGATTCCCCTTCTAAAACAAGTATAACTCTTTTTACTTCTTCACTAACTCCCCCACTAACTCCCCCAATAACTCCCCC
>CAISYK010000325.1 GCA_903889605.1 uncultured Bacteroidota bacterium | reverse complement strand
TTTAATGAAGCCATTGCAGCCGCAACAACTAAAACACCGATAAACCTAAATTGTAATTGTTTTTTCATACCTTACCTTTTAAGAAATTAAGTTTAAATAAATGGAATAATTAATCTTACAAAGCGGAACTAAGTAAATAATATTGTTAAGAATTGTATTGTTATACGCTGAAATTTGATGAGAGCTGTAACGGGAACTGTTACGATTGAAGAGTACTTTTATCATTTTCTTAGCGGTTTAAGGAATAAATGAAAAAGTTTCATTTATTCTTTCTAGGATGAACACTAATATTTAATTGCGATGCAAATGTAAAACCTTTTTTAAAAGAAAGCAAATTTATTTTAATGTTTCTCACAATGGCGGGATTTAAAAAGCATTTACAGCCTGATTTAACCTGATAATTTCAGTTACAGATGTAATCTTCTGGGAATAATACCATTACTTAATATATTTTAGTCAATATTTTTCCACGGCACACTTTCTCGACTCTGCTCGAAACTGCCTGCGTGCCGGTTATTTCGAGCGGAGTCGAGAAATGAATTTGCCGTCAAGATTGGATTATTTCATTATAGGCAATGGTATAACTAAAAAGGGGTTATTTTATATTTTTCTTTGCATAAGCAATTTCATAGTAAATGAAAAACAAAAAGCCCGTTCAGCAATAATGCTGAACGGGCTTTCATAGAAATACTATATATTACTTAGTTGTAGGAGCGGCAGGAGTAATATTGGTAACTGGGGCTTTATCGTGTGAGCAGCCTTTACCTTTAGCTTCTCCATGTGAACAGCCTTTACCTTCAGCCTTTTCACCTGCACAGCCTTTTCCTTCACCACCTTTTTTGCAGCAGGCTTTGCCTTTACCGCATTTCTTTTTTTCGTCTTTTTTCTCATCACCGCCAATGGTGATAACTGTACCTTTAGTTAAAGTTACAATAGAAAGCGCTGAAGATGCTCCAACAATTCCGGTAAATGCAGCTAATAAAAATAATTTTTTCATTTTGTTTATGGTTTTTATTGATTAATTCGGATTAATTTATTTGACAAAGGTATCAAAAAACACTTAACTATATTTTTTCCAGTTAATAATTGTTAAGCAGTCTTATTCAAAGGATGCAATAATAGTTTCACGGCCGCGAACTTTCTGTTCAAGCTGAACATTTATTTTTACGTTTAGGGGTAAAAATAAATCTACCCGTGAGCCGAATTTAATAAAGCCGAATTCATCACCCTGAACTGCGGTGTCCCCTTCTTCAGCATAATTTACAATTCTCCTGGCCATAGCACCAGCAATTTGGCGGAATAAAACTGATTGTCCGTTTTTATGTTCTACTACAATTGTAGTCCGTTCATTATCAGTTGATGATTTAGGATGCCAAGCTACCAAAAACAGACCTGGATGATATTTGGTATACTTCACTATTCCGCTTATTGGATACCTATTTATATGCACATTGGTTGGTGACATAAAAATGGAAACCTGCAGACGCTTGCCTTTAAAATATTCTGTTTCCATCACTTCTTCAATCACCACTATCTTGCCGTCGGCAGGAGCAATAATATTGTTTGAATTAATAACAACATCACGTTTTGGATTACGGAAAAACTGTAAAATAGTAATTAATAAAAATGCTGATAATAAATATCCCAGCCATAATACAATCGTGCATGTATTACAAAAATAAAAGGTCAGAAAATTAATAATCGAAACAACAATTATCGTTATTATCAGTGATGGAATACCTTCTTTATGAAATTTCATTTTGTCTGGGCCTCTGTTATTTTTTCTTTTGATTGATTTGCTGCTGACGATCTTTAGTCATCTGCTCAAGCTTCTCCTGGAATTTTGATACTTTCTTAGGTTTCTTTTTGTTCTCTTGAATCTTTGCATGTAAAGCATCTGAATCAATTACAAATTTCTGCATTACCCATGTCT
>CAISYK010000324.1 GCA_903889605.1 uncultured Bacteroidota bacterium | reverse complement strand
TGATATATAACTATACCCTA
This sequence comes from uncultured Bacteroidota bacterium, assembly GCA_903889605.1. Classification (GTDB taxonomy): domain Bacteria; phylum Bacteroidota; class Bacteroidia; order 2-12-FULL-35-15; family 2-12-FULL-35-15; genus 2-12-FULL-35-15. The sequence goes on along the minus strand of CAISYK010000324.1, from coordinate 3,265 downwards.
CTTATGCTCTCTCGATTATAGCGGGGCTTAACGCATAAGCAGCTTGAATAGCTTAGCTTTGCAGTTCCTCAATTTCAAAAGAGGATCTTATGGTAATATTAACCGATAAAAAAAACAGAGAGATGAGCAGCGAAGATTTTGGAGAAAATGAAAAAAAAGGGAATGCACAGCTGTTAGAATTGGTCGACCGATTCGAAGAAATGATAAATGGCGGGAAACATAACTTTTTTGATGCCGAAGAGTTTGAAGAAATAATTGATTATTATTTCGAAAAAAACAATTCAAAAAAGTCGCTGCAAGCCATCGATTCAGCGATAAACCAATACCCATTTTCAACAGTGTTTTTTTTACGCAAAGCGCAGATTTACGCCGCTACTAACCAAAGTCAAAAAGCTTTAGAAATATTATCCTACGTGGAAAGTATGGAGCCTTCCAACACTGAATTATTTATGACCAAAGGCTCTATTTACAGTCAAATGGGACTTAGTGAACAAGCTATTGAAAATTACAAAAAAGCGGCTGAAAATGCCGAAGAAATTGATGAAATATACCTGGCAATGGCTTTCGAATTTGAAAATACGGCCAAGTTTGATGATGCAATTTTTTATCTTAAAAAAGCGATCTCTGAAAATCCTGAAAACGAAGCTGCATTATACGAACTCGCATTTTGTTATGAGCTAAACGGACAATCCGAAGAAAGCGTAAAATATTATTCCGAATTTATAGATAAACACCCATACACTGCATCAGCTTGGTTTAACCTTGGGGTCGCCTATAATAGATTAGAAATGTTTGAAAAAGCTATTGATGCATATGATTATGCAATAGCTATCCAGGAAAATTTTTCTTCGGCCTATTTCAATAAAGCAAATTCATTAGCAAATTTGAATCTTTTTGATGACGCCATTGAGGTGTATAAAGAAACTTTAAAAGTTGAGGAGCCCGAAGCTATTACATATTATTACATAGGTGAGTGTTATGAAAAAAAGGAAGATTTTGAACATGCCTTAGTTTATTATAATAAAGCCATCGCACTAAATGCTCAGTTAGCTGATGCATGGCTTGGAATAGGCATTGTACTTGATGCGCAAAACCGTACCAGTGAAGGTATTCATTATGTAAAAAAAGCTGTTGAACTGGAAAAAGAAAATTCAGAATACTGGTATATTTACGGTGAACTGCAGCAAAAAATGCGGTTTTATGAAGATGCGGAAATTTCATTCAAAAAAGTAATTGAATTAGACCCTGAAAATGCGGAAATCTGGTTAGATTACGCCAATTTACTATTTGAACAGGAAAACAAAAATGGGTCACTGGAAATATTGGCAGAAGGGATAAAACATCATCCGCAGAATGCTGAGCTGCATTACCGCATTTCCGCATGTTTAATGAGCATAGGGCAAAAACAAGAAGCGTTAAGTTTTTTACGCAATGCATTAAACCTTAATTACGATTTACATAACGAGCTGTTTGATTATTTACCGCAGCTGAAAGAAAATACAAGCATCACTGATTTAATTGAATCTTATAAAAAATGACCTCACCCCGTCCTGTCGGACACCCCTCTCCAGTTGGAGAGGGGGAGGAGTGAAGTGAAATTATCAAATTAATATATATGAATTTTACATTACCTTTTTTACCGGCACGTCCGGAAAAGCCCCGCAATAATGGCCTTACCATGATGATGGATAAGGGATTAAGCGTCAGACAAGTTGAAGATTTTTTATCCGCCAGCGGCTCATTGACCGATATTGTTAAACTTGGTTTCGGAACCTCCTACCTTACAAATAATATTGAACAAAAAATAAAGCTTTATAAGGAAGCTGGAATGAAAGTATATTTGGGCGGAACGCTTTTTGAAGCTTTTATTATCCGTGGTATGTTTAATGACTATTTAAAGCTTTTAGATAAGCTAAAATTAAACAGCGCTGAAGTTTCTGATGGTTCAATTGAGATGCCGCATGATGAAAAATGCGGTTATATTCATACTCTTTCTAAGCACTATACTGTTTTATCCGAAGTTGGTTCAAAAGAAGGCAGTAAAGTTTTCCCTGCCGCAAAATGGACGCAGATGATGAACAAAGAGCTTGAAGCAGGCTCATGGAAAGTGATTGCCGAAGCACGCGAAAGCGGCACTGTGGGTATATATAATTCAAATGGTTCAGCAGACACTATGCTGATAAATGAAATTATGGCCAAAGTTGACGGAGACAGTATTTTATGGGAAGCCCCGCTAAAACCTCAGCAGGTGTGGTTCTTAAAACTTTTGGGATCAAATGTAAACTTGGGAAATATTGCTTACGATGATGTAATACCTTTAGAGACCTTACGTTTGGGATTACGCGGTGATACCTTTTTCAGTTTCTTACCAAAGGAACTTCAACAGACTACTGAAGTTTAAATATTAAACTATTTGAAAATTATTCAAAAAGTAATTCAAATTGGATAAGGAGAATTTTATTTTCAAATTCGCAATCATCATAAAATACAAAATACTCAATAAGTAAAAATGAAAGAGATATCAGTATCGGAATTAAAAAAATTTAAAGATATTGCATTCGATTTTCAATTGATTGATATTAGAGAAGAATTTGAATTGGAAATCTGCGAAATAGGCGGCGATAATATCATAATGAGTGAGATAATGGATAATTTTGATAAAATTTCAAAAACTAAGCAGGTAATCATTTATTGTAAGAATGGCTTGCGTTCAGGGGCTGTATGCCAGGCTCTTGAAAAAGAAGGTTATACCAATGTTTACAATTTAAAAGGCGGTATTATCGAATGGGCAAAAGAAATTGATAATTCTTTAACTAAATATTAGAACATATATTTATAATCCTAAAATCAATATAATAATATCTTAACTAATCAATTTATACTTTATGTTAGAACTTTTCAAACACATTTTTCATCTCGATTTTGAGTGGCTTTTCCTAAATTACAATGACGCAGTTTACACTATTTTATTCCTTGTCATTTTTATAGAAACGGGGTTAGTGCTAATGCCTTTTCTTCCCGGAGATTCTCTTTTGTTTACTGCTGGTTTATTCGCCAATCAAATTAATACAACCAGCGGAGAACCTTATTTGAATTTAACATATTTGCTTGTATTACTTCTTACAGCAGCTGTTTTGGGTGATAATACTAATTATTGGGTTGGCCGAAAAATCGGGCTGAGGGCTCTCCAGATAAAATTTAATGGAAAAAATCTTGTAAAGCAGGAATATCTCACTAAAACCCATTCGTTTTATGAAAAATATGG
>CAISYK010000323.1 GCA_903889605.1 uncultured Bacteroidota bacterium | reverse complement strand
TTATGCGTAAATTTTCAAAATTCGTCTTCTATTGTTTCCGGGAATAACACTTCCTTTTTATGGAGTTTTGGCGATGGAAGCGCTGTAGGGGTTTCTCCAAATACCGAACATTGTTATACAAATAATTCTATTACTTTACCTCTGACCTTTAACGTTTCATTAACTGTAACTTCCGACAGCGGATGTGTTAGAACCTTATCTAAGAATAATTATATAATAGTTAATCCAAACCCCATTGCTGCTTTTTCGGTAGACCCGGATATTACTTCTATTGTTGATCCTGTTATTACTTATACCAATTTATCTTCAGGAGAAAATGCCTGGAATTGGAATTTTGGTGACCTTACCGGATCTGCCATAGGCAATCCTCTGCCGCATACATACCCGGATACCGGTATATATGTTATCACTCTTATTGTAGCCAACCAGTATACTTGTTTTGATACCATTTATAAAACTATAAGAATTGAGCCTGACTGGGCATTTTATGTCCCTAATTCGTTTACCCCTAATAGTGACGGATTCAATGATAACTTCCAGGGATATGGGTTTGGCCTTTTAGAATATGAGATGATAATTTTCGACCGCTGGGGTAATGAAATATACCATACAAAAAATTACAATAATCCATGGGATGGAAAAGCTAACAATGGAAACGATATTGCGCAGATGGATGTTTATGTTTATGTCATCAATATTAAAGATGTTAAAAAGGTTAAACACAATTATCGAGGAATTGTAACCCTAGTGAGGTAAACGTTTTAATATTAACCTCAAAAAAATAATGCTTTACGAAGCACTTCTCATAAATTTTGAATCTTCATTCCAAATTATTATATTTGATTTCTGTTGAATTTATTTTACAGAGATGTTTAAATAAAAAACATGGAAACAATTTTACCCCATCTAAAAACGTCTGTTATTTTATTCGTGATTCTGCTGTTTGCGGGTGTCCCCCTGTTTTCTCAGAACAAGGGCCGCTCATTTTCTAAGGGCTCATCATGGGAAATCAAACCTTTTGAACGTAAAGCTTTTATTGAAAACAAGGGGCAGTTTAATGAAACCTTACCAAAACCTTACCAAAACTTCGACTGCACCATTGATAACGGCACGCAAATATTATTTAATAATGAAGGCTTGACTTACGTTATAAAAAAATACAATAAGAAACCATCTGGCTTTTTTTCTATATTTTCAAATGAGAAAAAACGTGAAGAACTAGAGCACGAAGTTGATGTTCAAACGCAATACATCAGTATGAAATGGATCAACGCCAACCCTGATGCAGTCATTGAGAGTGAAGATACTCTTTCCTCTGAGTACAATTATATAATGCGCCCTGCCGGAGGAATACCTCACACAGAAAAGTGCAGAGGATTTGCTAAAATAACATATAAAAATCTGTATTATGGAATTGATGCCGAATACTTTTTTACAGAAAAGGAGGGCTTTAAATATAACATTATTGTTCATTCGGGAGCAGATATAAAGCAGGTAAAATTAGGATACACTGGGGCTGATGGTCTAAGTTTAATAAATGGCTCCATTATAATAAAAACCATTATAGGTAATATTATCGACCATGCGCCCGTATCGTTTAGTGATGAAAACACAAATGAAAAAATAAATTCAAGCTATTCTTTAACCAACAATATCATATCGTTTAATATTGATTATGTCAACAAACACGCCTTTACAATTGACCCATGGACAATTGTACCAGGTCTTGGAGGAAGTCCGGCTTATGACAATGGTGTTGATGCTTCAGGTAATATATATATTTACGGCGGTTCAGGCGGGACAAATATTGTAGAAAAATATACTTCTTCCGGAACTTTACTATGGTCTTTAAGCAACGGAAATTCAGGAAATATAGGTTATGGAGATATGCTCGTATCACAAACCGGTGATTTTTATTTAGCAGAAGCCTATGATCCAGGCGGGGCTCATACATATAAGTTTTCAACTGCCTCGGCACCTTTGTGGACAAGCACAACGCCTGGTGCTGATTTCAAAGAGCATTGGAGACTCGCACTTAACTGCATTTCCGGCAAAGTAATTGTTGCCGGCGGCGGTACAAATTACACTATGAACATTGCCGAAGTTGATGTTAATACTGGAGTTTTAACTAATATTAAATCGCTGAATGCACCTGACGACATCTCCGGGCTGTGTGTAGATGAAACAGGGAAATCCTATACGCATGGTGCAATGACAAATAAAATTTCTTTTAATGATGCCGCTAATAGCCCTTTAGGTGTAGCTTCAAGCGGATATAGTCATAGTGAAGCATCAACAGGTTATTATGTAGGATATGGGGCCAATGGTTATAACATGATGGCTTTAGGCGGCAGTTCATTTTTATTTACTTCTGACGGTGCTGTTGTAAAAAAGTGGGATAGAAATACAAATGCATTACTTGGAACAGTTGCTGTTCCCGGCGGACAGGTAAATCTTGGCAGCGGAATTCTTGCTGATAACTGCAGCAATCTTTTTATTGGTGCATCAAATGGTGTTTACCGTTTTGATTTTAATTTAGTTCAAAAAGAATATCAGGCAACAAGCGGTGCTGTATATGATATTGCCTACGCTTTAAATTCGAATATTATTGCCTGCGGCAATGGCTTTTTAACACCATTGCCTTTTGGGCGGGAATCATGCGGAACTAATGCTTTTTCTGTTCAAATTACAAGTGATCCATGTGACCCGGAAATTAATACAGTATTAGTAACTCCTACTGTGGGAATTCCACCTTTTTCATTTCTTTGGGATGACGGCAATACTGATTCTGCCAGAACTAATTTGACTGTCGGCAATCATATTGTTACTGTCCGTGACGGCGAGTGTAATCCTTCTTTTTCTACTGATACTATAAAAATTTCAAATGACAGCAAAGCATTAACCGTTCAAAAAACAAATCCAATTTGCAGTTTAGGCAATAATGGAGATATAACAATTACTTTACTTAGTAATCAATTAATTACCAATATTGTTTGGAGTCCTGTAGTAAATGATACAATTTTAAACGACAGTACTGCATTTGCT
>CAISYK010000322.1 GCA_903889605.1 uncultured Bacteroidota bacterium | reverse complement strand
CAAATCATCAAATTTTCAAATCAGAAAAATGTTTTATTGCTCAAAGAAAAAATCTATTAAGTCATTTAATTTTTCGACCGTGAATTCTGAATCACCTTCAAAAAATGAATCAATAGCTTTTGATATTTCATCGGTAGAAATATAGCCGTCATTATTTAAGTCAGCTGATTTTATTGCTAGAGGGACAACGCCTGTACCCTTAGGATTTGTTTTACGTGCAATAGTTGATTTAGCTTCTACCTCTTTTAAATATTTTAAACTTGGATTTTCATTAAACAATTGACTCCGTTCGGTGGCCTCAGCACTAAACTGTGTTTGGCGTTCGGCTATCATCTTTTCAGTTAAAGTTACACCATTTGCATCTACAAATGTACCTTTTTTAGTAAGGGGTTCTTTATCTATATAATCAGGAACACCATCTTCATCATTATCTTCAGGGCAGCCATTAGAACTTACTTTAACATTTTTAGGAGTGCCGGGACAAACATCATTGCCGTCTTTTACACCATCTTCATCCGAATCCAACTTATCCAGCGATGAAAAATCTACTGTTTGATAAACAGGATTGCTGTCATCGTAAGGCTTACCAAAATTATACTGAACAGCAACGTTAGCAAAAATATAACGGTCATTTTTTCCGTGTTTCACATTATCTATCCAATCAGACATGCAAAAATAATATGCGGCACCTAAATTTATATAAAGATTATCAACGATTTTCAAATTTACACCAACGCCAACAGGAATTGAAAATGCATTATTTGCGTATTTAGCACTATCATTTAATTTTTTTTCATAAACATAATCACGCTGAATAATTTTTGATCCGATAGTGCTGTCAGGTATATCACGAATAGTTCCATCTGCCCAATATTTGTAATCAATACCGTCTTTATTTTTTAAATCGCCGTACGAGTCAAATTTTAAATAACCAAAACCTCCGAATAAATAAGGAGCAAAAATGCTGGTACGGCTAAAAAGAAAACCATTATCAAGATGCAGGATAAGGTTTAAATCTGCCTGAATAATTTTTGATTCGAAATTCAAATTTCTCTTTGCACTTCTTTCGCTGTCTGCCAATTTACCATAAATGCCGTTAAAAGATATTCCAACAACTCTGCCTATACGTTGTTCAATAGCCAGATTAAATGCTCCCCTTATTCTGCTTAATGAAGTTAAATTTACACCGTCTCCTATATCACCATCAAATGAAAGCACACCAGCCCCCAGCGCTATAGAAGGCAGCTGTTTTGTTTTAGCTTCCGGGGCCTTTGTAATTTCTGTACTTTTTTCATCTTGTGCTTTAGTTACGACAGCTGCAGCAAAAAATAAAACTATTATAAGCGAAATATTCTTTATCATATCATTAAAATTTAATAGGTGCTGTTTCTTTTTACATGACTAAATTAGTGAAAATTTTTATTATACAGTTGAAGTAAATAATAATTTGCAAAATTTTTCAAAAGCGACGTTACAACGGATTAAAATATGCTGATAAAAATCATGAATAATTTCAATCAATATTTGACTAAGATTGGATGATTCAGAAGAGGTGCAAGTTCAAAAAGCATAAATTTCAGATAAAAAAAACATTAAATTTTAATTACACTTTTTGACTTGTAAATCAGGATTGAGGAATAAATAATTACGGGGAGTTTTAATCTGTTTTCTGAATTTTTTTACAATTGAAAATAACAAACTTAAAGGAATCTATTTAAATATTAATTCCAGGCAATTTCATACTGGTAAAGTTTGCCGT
>CAISYK010000321.1 GCA_903889605.1 uncultured Bacteroidota bacterium | reverse complement strand
TTATAAAACGACTTTAAGCGCTGCCGTTTCGCGCGGTAAATTTGCGCGTAATCAGATTCAGGGAATAGAAAGTAATCAGGGCCCTTATCGGCTGCGCGGAGCTGAAAACGAACCATTTATAATAGTTCTTTCAGGAACGGAAAAAGTATATATCGACGGAAGGCTTATGGATAGGGGGCAGGAGAATGATTATATAATTGATTATAATTCATCCGAAATTACATTCACTGCTAAACAGCTTATTACAAAGGACAAGCGTATTGCAGTGGAATTTCAGTATTCCGATAAAAATTATGCCCGTTCGCTTGTACATTTTGGAAACGATTTTGAAAGAGATAAACTCAAGCTGCATTTAAATGTATATTCAGAAGCGGACAGTAAAAATCAGCCTCTGCAGCAGGATTTAAGCGATAACCAGAAAAAGCTGCTGGCAAGGATTGGGGATACATTATCGTTGGCTGTAACGCCAAGTGCTGATAGTATTGCCTTTACTAATACAGAAGTCCTTTATAAGAAAATAGATACAATTGCTGGAACGCAATCATATACAATTTTTGTATACAGCACCAACAGCGACAATGCACATTATCGTGTTGCATTCAGTAATACTGGACAAGGACATGGTAATTACAAACAAATTGCGTCAAGTGCAAACGGTAAAGTGTTTCAGTGGATAATGCCTCTTGCAGGTGTAAAACAAGGGAATTATGAACCTGTGATATTATTGATTACCCCTAAGGAGAAACAAATGATAACAGGCGGAGTTGATTATGCTTTTTCTGCACACTCTAAGCTCTCTGCTGAAGCGGCAGTGAGTAACAATAATGTAAATACCTTTTCATCTGCAAAAAGTAAAGATGATATCGGTTATGGGTTTAAAATAAATTTTGATAACGCAAAATCTTTAGGTAAAGGGAAAGCTGAAAATAAGCAATCTGTCAATTCAGAAATCCGAAAAGATACGGCATTCGGGCCTTTGACATTACTGACAAATTTGAATTATGAATATGTCCAGAAATATTTTTCTCCTATTGAACGGTATCGAAGTATTGAGTTTGAGCGTGACTGGAACCGTGAAAATAATTTAATTACAGAGGATCAGCACATTTTAGGCGCCTCTTTACAATTGATAAAAAAGGGAGCCGGGAGTATCGGATATAAGTTTAATGCCCTTTTGGAAGGCAGCAGCTATAATGCATATAGGCAGTCAGCAAATTTCAATATAAAACAAAAAGGGTTTAATGTTAACTATGACGGCAGTTTGCTAAGTTCAGCCAGCATTGTTAACACTAAATTTTACAGGCATAACAGCGGTATATCACAAAAAGTAAAATGGCTGACAATTGGATTTAAGGATGAATTTGAACAGAATAAATTTACTTCAAAAAACAAAGATTCATTGCTTTCAAATAGTTATCAATTTTGGGAATGGCAGGGCTTTATACAAAATTCGGATACCGCAAAATATCGATACGGCCTCAATTATAAAAAACGAACCGACTACGCAGCCAAGAAAATAAATACATACTCCAGCCTCAATAAATCGGATTATTCAGAGAGTTACGGGGGATTTTTCGAGGTACTTAAAAATCCTAATAATCAATTAAAAATAAATGCCGCTTACCGCAGATTATATATTGTTGATTCGTCTCGTACAATACAAAAGCCTGACAATTCTTTAGTTTCAAGAGTTGAGTATAATTTCCGATTATGGAAAGGTCTGCTGTATTCGAATTCATTTTACGAAATTGGTTCTGGATTAGAAGTAAAAAAACAATTTTCTTATCTTGAAGTTCCTGCCGGACAGGGTGTTTATACCTGGATTGATTATAACGGCAACGGCATTAAAGAATTAAACGAATTTGAAGTGGCCGCCTTTCCTAACACAGCAGCTTATATAAAAATTTTTACCCCAACTCTCGATTATATAAAAGTATACAGTAATCAGTTCAGCGAAATGCTTATGCTGAAACCTTCGGCCTTATGGGCGGGCAAAACAGGTCTTCGTAAATTTATTTCACGCTTTGCAAATCAATCGGCCTACCGCGTGGACAGAAAATCAACGGAAACAAACTTAACGAAAGCATACAATCCTTTTTTAGCGGAAACTAAGGACCCTAGGCTCATTACGCTTAACTCATCTTTTAGGAATACTTTATTTATCAATCAGCTGAATTCCGCATTCGGACTTGATTTGTCATATCAGGATATACGTAATAAAGTTTTGCTGGTAAATGGTTTTGATACACGCCAAAATAAATATAAAGAAGCAAATCTGCGATGGAACATCTCACAACAGTTTGGATGGGAATTAAACTATAAAGACGGCTTAAAAGTGAGTAAGTCGGAGTATTTTGCTGCCCGCGATTTTTCTATTTTATATTTTGAAGCCGCACCCAAATTTAATTACCAGCCAAATACGGCTTTTCATGCCGCTGTTTTATTCAAGTACACAGACAAAAAAAACAGTGCCGAATTTGGCGCGCAGCATGCTGTTTTACAGGATTATGGTTTGGAAATTAAATACAACGTTCTGCAGAAAGGGAGCTTGAATTTAAAAGCGGATTTCATTCAAATAAAATTTGCCGGCGTACAAAACACTTCATTAGCCTTTGAAATGATGGATGCTTTACAAAATGGGAAAAACATTACCTGGGGATTCACTTATCAGCGTAATTTGTCGAACAATCTGCAGCTTAGTTTAACTTATGACGGACGTAAATCAGAAGGCTCAAATACTATTCATACCGGGGGCGCGCAGGTGAGAGCTTATTTTTAAATTTATATTAGTTTCAAGCAGCAGCATAAAGCGTCAATTGAAATTCTTATATTGTTAAGAATATTTGTCATGCAGGAAAAAAAACTCTATCCGCACTAAGATATAGAACATTTGAAATAGGCGCTTATTTTGAAAAAATAAACGACAGGCTTGTCTTTAAAATTGCGCTCAATAAAAAAAAGATGAGCGAGGGTCTTGGGATTGCGGAAATTTCTATAGAATATAATTGGCATTTTCAATTGTCTGATGCATAATGTGGATTTAGGAAAGCGAAACCGCAAAAAAAATCTACAGCACAGCTCTTTCTAAAATAAGATTTTAAAATAAAAAACCGCAATTTTCAGCACCTTTACTAAATCGATATTGAAATATAAAATACAATTCTTATATTTGCGTATTCTAATACCTAAATACTTATATCTATTTCCAGATTAATAAATATATCAGAAGCATCATCAATCGCTATTCACAGCATGGCAATGATTGCCGGCTCTAATGAACAGCTGAATGCAAATCAGATTGCTGAAAGACTTGGGTTTTCAAGAAACCATTTGGCTAAAGTTCTTCAATTGCTTGCCAAACATAATTATCTTGAATCTTCAAGGGGGCCGAAAGGCGGCTTTAAATTAAAAGCAAATCCAAAGGATATAAACATTCTTGAAATATACGAACTTGTGGAAGGGCGCTTGGATGAAAATAAATGTATACATAATTTAAAAAATTGCCCTTTCAATGAATGTGTTTTTGGAAACTTTGGGCCTAAACTAACACAGCAATTCAAAGACTATTTTGGAAATAGGAAATTGAGCGACATTATTATAAAACCGAAAAGAAAAACTAAAGTCAAATGATACGTGAAATAATAAAGATTGATGAAGAAAAATGTGATGGCTGCGGAATATGCATTCCAGGATGCCCGGAGGGAGCCCTTCAGATAATCGACAGCAAAGCAAGGTTGGTTAGTGAGCTTATGTGTGATGGGCTAGGCGCTTGTCTTGGAGAATGTCCGCAGAGTGCAATCACAATTGAAAAAAGGGAAGCTGAAATGTACAGTGAAACTGAAGTAATAAAAGTAATTGCTGAGCAGGGTAAAAACACCACCATTGCACATCTAAAGCATCTGCTGGAGCATGGTGAAACAAAATATTTTAATGAAGCTGTCGAGTATCTTAGAAATAACCAAAATCAAATATCATTTAATACTCAAGAAATAATAAATAATATGGAAAATCATTCACACTCATCTGACCAAAGCTCCTCAAAAAGTCATGAAGATAAAAAAAGTATTACACAGCACCCTGTTAACAGCGGATGCGGATGCCAGGGCGCAGCAACAATGGACTTCAGGGAATCAAACAATGTTAATTGCAGTACAGCAGAAGATAATAACTTAAGGAAACAACCTTCAGAATTGAGGCAATGGCCTATACAGATGCACCTCGTAAATCCAATGGCTCCATATTTCATGAATTGCGATTTGCTTTTGGCTGCAGATTGTGTTGCCTTCGCTAGCGGAGATTTTCACAGGGAACATCTTAAAGGACGCGCCATTGCAATTGCATGCCCCAAACTCGACAGCCACCAGGATGTTTATGTAGATAAGCTGAAAACAATGATCAATGATTCAAACATCAATACCATAACTGTAATGATTATGGAAGTTCCTTGCTGCGGCGGACTGCTTCAAATGGCAATGACTGCTGTTCAGGAGGCAAATAGGAAAATTCCTGTAAAAATGATAAAAATGGGAATGCAGGGCGATATTAAAGCTGAGACCTGGATGTAAAATCACAACCTGTTTATTAAGGAATGAATGCCGGTTAAACTTTGTGTCGGCTTAGCCTTTATAAATTATGTAAAAAGAAAAAAGCCCTGCAAATTTATATTTGC
>CAISYK010000320.1 GCA_903889605.1 uncultured Bacteroidota bacterium | reverse complement strand
GAGAAAATGTATTCGGCATAGATGCCATGCGTGAGTATTTATCTGAAGAGGCATTTAACAGTGTAATGTCCGCTATGGAACACGGCTCAAGGATCGAGCGCAAAATGGCTGATCAAGTGGCAGCATCAATGAAAGCTTGGGCAAACTCAAAAGGAGCCACACATTATACACATTGGTTTCAGCCCTTAACAGGGACAACTGCCGAGAAACATGATGCCTTTTTTGAACCTACAGAAGGCGGCAGGGCTGTTGAGCGGTTTGGCGGAGCTCAGCTTGTTCAGCAGGAATCTGATGCGTCCAGTTTCCCAAATGGAGGTATCCGCAATACATTCGAAGCGAGAGGTTATACTGCCTGGGATCCAACATCACCTGCATTTGTAATTGGTAAAACATTGTGCATACCAACCATTTTCGTATCCTATACAGGCGAAGCTCTCGACTTTAAAACACCTTTGCTGAAAACACTTAACATCCTCGACAAATCTGCTGTTGAGGTGTGCCAGTATTTCGATAAAAATATTACAAAAGTTAACGTTACTTTAGGATGGGAACAAGAGTATTTTTTAGTTGATGAGGCATTATACAATGCAAGGCCGGATTTGTCAATGACAGGCCGTACTCTTTTTGGACATGCCCCAGCAAAAGGACAGCAATTAGAAGATCACTATTTTGGTTCAATACCCGAACGCGCTACGGCATTCATGCGTGATTTTGAAATGGAATCATTAAAATTAGGTATCCCTATTAAAACCCGCCATAACGAGGTGGCCCCTAACCAATTTGAATGCGCCCCGGTTTTTGAAGAGTGCAATTTAGCCGTAGATCACAACCAGTTATTAATGGATGTGATGGAAAAAATTGCCAGACGACATAATTTCTGCGTCCTGCTGCACGAAAAACCTTACGCCGGGGTTAATGGCAGCGGAAAACATAATAATTGGAGCTTGGCTACCAATACAGGCAAGAACCTTTTAAGCCCGGGCAAAACGCCAAAAACAAATCTGCAGTTTTTAACCTTTTTTATCAATACCGTAATGGCGGTTCATGACAATGCTGACTTGCTTAGAGCGGCTATCGCTTCGGCCAACAACGACCACCGTTTGGGAGCAAATGAAGCTCCTCCGGCAATTATGTCTGTTTTTCTTGGAACTCAGCTGTCAAACGTGTTTGATGAACTGGAAACCAAAGTGAAATCAGGGAAAATGAGTCCTGATGAAAAAACTGCATTGAAATTAGGGGTCGGAAAGATTCCTGATATATTATTGGATAACACTGATAGAAACAGAACCTCGCCGTTTGCATTTACAGGAAATAAATTTGAGTTCCGCGCTGTGGGATCATCCGCAAACTGTGCCGGTCCAATGATAGTGCTGAATGCCATTGTAGCCGATCAGTTAATAAAATTTAAACGCGATGTTGACGCCTTAATTTCTGAAAATGTTGATAAGGACGAAGCTATTTTTCAAATCCTGCGCAAATATATTGTGGAGTCTAAAAAAATCCGTTTCGAAGGTAATGGCTATGGAGAAGAATGGGTGAAAGAGGCTGCAAAAAGAGGACTTTCTAACATAAAAACAACCCCTTTAGCATTAGATGCTTTTGTTTCAAAACAAACTATTGATTTGTTTGAGCGCCACCATATTTTAACTGCGCGTGAACAGCATGCCCGACATGAAATTTATCTGGAAACATACACTAAAAAAATTCAAATTGAATCGCGCGTAATGGCTGATTTGGCTATGAGCCAGATTATTCCTACTGCAATAAAATACCAAAGCTCCTTGATCGAAAATGTTAAAGGGCTGAAAGATATAATGAGCGATGCGGATTTTAAAAAGACCGGTCAAATTCAATTAGGAATGATCTTAGAAATTTCAGAACATGTTAATACCATCAAAACAAAGGTGGATGCAATGATTGAGGCACGCAAAAAAGCTAACGTTATTACCGATGGAAAAAAGCAGGCAATTGAATACTGCGAAAAAGTGAAATGTTATTTCGATGTAATCCGTTATCACGTGGATAAACTAGAGTTAATTATTGACGATGAAAGCTGGCCTTTGCCGAAATACAGGGAGCTGTTATTTACTAAATAATGCTTTTAAGTCTTATAAATGATGCAGATACATGTTTTTTGTTATATTTATAGCCTTTACTTAAGAAATATTGGAACGAAATATTTTTGTTGTTTCAATTATTTATTTAATTTAGCACTCTTAAATTAGTTAAAACCTAAAAACAGATATGAATATATTTTCAAAATTAATTGCTGCATTCGTTGTGACTCTGGTGTTTTCGGCAAACGTAATGGCTCAGAAAAATTTTTCTGTTGATGCGGATCTTGCATTTAAAAACAGACAATATTTCAACGCAATAGAGCTTTACAAAAAGGCATATACAAAAGCCAAGAAAAAAGAAGACAAAGCCAGTATTATTTTTACAATAGCCGAATGCTACAGATTAACGGGAGATAACAAACAGGCAGAAGCATGGTATGTAAAAGCAATTAAAGCCAATTACACAGATCCTAAAGCAAAATTATATTTAGCTGATGCTAAAAAAGCACAAGAAAAATACAATGAAGCATTAATTGAATACACAAATTATCAAACCGAAGCTCCGTCTGATCAAAGAGGGGAAGATGGTATCAAGTCCTGCGAATTAGCTACTAAATGGAAAGAAAATCCGACTCGCTACAAAGTAGAAAATATGACTTTGATTAATACCAAAGATCCTGATTTTTGCCCTACTTACGCTGACAAAAAATACAATAAATTATATTTTACATCTATGCGTCCCGGAGTTACCGGCGGTGCATTTGACGGCAGTCTTGGTGAATTTTTTAGTGATATATTTGAAACTCAAATGGATAAAAACGGCAGATGGAGCACTCCTGCATCACTGCCTGCTCCTGTAAATACAGCCGACAACGAAGGTTTAACTACTATTACAAAAAAAGGCGACCTGATGATATTTACCCGCTGTTTGGCGGAAAAAAACAAAAATTCATTAAATCAGTTATGGTCTGCAGTAAAAAAAGGAAATGTGTGGGGCGAGCCTGAAAAACTTTCTTTCTGTACTGATACAAACAAATTCGCTTCTCCTGCAATTTCTTCAGGCGGATTAACTTTACTTTTTTCATCTGACATGGCAGGCGGTCAAGGCGGAAATGATATATGGATGTCTACCTACAATAAAAAAGATAAAAAATGGGATACTCCTGTTAATTTAGGACCGACCATTAACACTCCAGGCAACGATGTGTTTCCTTATCTGCATGATGATGGAACATTATACTTTTCTTCCGACGGGCATTTAGGAATGGGTGGCTTGGATATTTTCAGGGCTGAGAAAAAAGGTAAAAACGAATGGACCAATGTAACGAATTTAAAATACCCAATTAACTCTGCCGGCGACGATTTCGGAATTATTTTCGAAGGCACTAAAGAAAGAGGTTATTTATCATCTAACCGTGAAGGAACAAAAGGCGCTGATGATATCTGGTCTTTTGTATTGCCGCCGTTATTGTTTTCAATTACTGGTACAGTAACTGATTGTAAAAATAAAGATGCTATTGCAAATGTGGTAGTAAAACTGCTTGGATCTGATGGTTCTTCTGTAGAAACTAAAACAGATGAAGACGGCCATTATAAATTTGCTGAGAACGGCACAGCGCGTTTTGTAAATACTAATACTTCATATACAGTTACAACTCAGGTTGCAAACGATCTTGTTACTAAAAAAGCTCCAAACGGTTTTGTTAACAGTTCAGCAAAAGCGAAGGTAACTACAGTTGGCGTTGAAGATGCTAAAACCTTCAAAGGAATCAATTTTTGTTTTGTTCCTATCGAAAAAGAAATCCGTTTCCCGGATGTATTGTATGATTTAGCTAAATGGGACTTAACACCGCAGGCTCAAGACTCATTAAATTTCTTATACCAGACTCTGATCGACAACCCATCATTTGTTATCGAATTAAGTTCCCATACCGATTATAGAGGGCCAGACCAAGATAATCAGGTGCTTTCTGAAAAACGTGCCCAATCATGTGTTGATTATTTGGTATCAAAAGGAATTCCGGCTGAACGTATGAAAGCAAAAGGTTATGGCGAAAAACGTCCTTTAGAAGTTAGAAGCGCTCCTCCTGAAAATAAAGTACTTTATACTTTAACTGAAGCATATATAGATAAAACGACGAAAGGGCAGTCAAAAGAAGAATATGAAGCTTTAATGCAGAAAAACAGGCGTACTGTATTCTCTGTATTACGCAAAGATTATGTAAACCCGAATGCTCCAAAAGAAGTACCTAAAGTTCAAGAGAAAAAGAAAACTGAAGAAGAAGAGGAAGAAACTACAGAATAAATCATTTGAAAATTACTTTAACTAATTTTCAAATGAATTTTAATTAGGATTTTAATTAAACACCCTTCCGTTTTTAACAGAAGGGTGTTTTTATTTTTTAAAAAATGAATAAGGACAGCAGGTATAATTTACGTGGGGTTTCAGCATCAAAGGAAGATGTTCACAATGCTATTGCAAATATTGATAAGGGTTTGTTTCCAAAAGCTTTTTGCAAGATCGTTCCGGATTATTTAAGCGGCGATGAAAATTATTGTATAGTAATGCATGCTGATGGTGCAGGCACAAAATCGTCATTAGCATATATTTATTGGAAAGAAACAGGCGATATTTCTGTATGGGAGGGTATTGCCAAAGATGCCATAATAATGAATACTGATGACCTGCTTTGTGTTGGCGCAGTCGACAATATTTTGCTTTCTTCAACTATCGGCCGAAACAAGAACCTTATACCGGGTGAAGTTATTTCTTCTATCATAAAGGGTACCGAGAAAAACTTAGAATTGCTGCGCAGTTTTGGAATCGGCATACATTCCACAGGAGGCGAAACCGCCGATGTCGGAGATCTTGTAAGAACAATTATAGTTGATTCAACTGTAGTCTGCCGTATGAAACGCAAAGATGTAATTGACAATAAAAATATACAGGCTGGAGACGTAATTATTGGACTTGCTTCGGACGGGCAGGCAACGTATGAAACCGAATATAACGGCGGAATGGGAAGCAACGGTTTAACTTCGGCCCGACACGATGTATTTCAAAAAAGATTAGCAGAAAAATACCCGGAAAGTTTTGAACCTTCCGTTCCTGAAGCATTTATTTATTGCGGCGGCATAGAGTTAACAGAAAGAATAGATATCCAATATCAATCACCAGCCTCAAACAGCCTGTCTAAAGCAACTGTTGATGCAGGCAGGCTTGTGCTTTCACCCACCCGTACTTATGCACCAATTATAAAAAAAATAATAGATGGATATCGTTCACAGATTCACGGAATGGTGCATTGCAGCGGCGGCGCTCAAACCAAAGTGCTTCACTTTATTGATAATGTGCATGTAATAAAAGACAATTTGTTTCCGGTTCCGCCTTTATTTAAATTGATACAGGAACAAAGCGGAACAGATTGGAAAGAAATGTATACAGTATTTAATATGGGGCATCGTATGGAATTATACGTGCCGCAGTCAATAGCTGCAGATATTGTAGCAGTATCAAAATCATTTAACGTAGACGCTAAAATCGTGGGCAGAGTGGAGGCAGGCACAACAAAGAAATTGACCATTAAATCCGAATTTGGGGTGTTTGAATATTGAAATCTGTTTTCCAAAAAAAAAGCTAATTGAAATGACTTTCAATTAGCTTTTACCAAACTCAATACCAGCAAATGTTTGATGGATTTTCACCAACTATTTTCTGCGTCTATTTTGTTCCTAATAATACTTAAATAAGTTATCTACGATTTTTGCATTTACTTTCAATGCTTCATATACTTCATAATCAACACGAGGCTGAAGAGCTGTGATAGCATCTTTTTGCTGTGTTTTGTAATCTTTTTGAACTGGCGCTTCTGTTACAGTTTCTGCATAAGCAACAAAAACACCTTCTTTACCTGTAACAGGTTTGCTCATTGTTTTTGCCTTTAGTACAGATACCGCACCGATTAAAGCAGGCTGATTGCCAATTTCCGGAATTGAGGCTGAATTAAAATTGATCTTTTGAGCTTGTCCTGCATTTAATTTCATTTTAGAGGCAAGCGCATCTATTTGAATACCGGCACCAATTGCGGTATTAAATTCGTTGGTAAACATATCTGCTTTTTTCTCTTTTACTGCTTTTTGAGTTAAGTCATCTTTTATTTGCTCAATTGGAGCTATGCCTTTCTCTTTTATATCAGTTAATGCAGCAACAACGAATTTATTTCCGAACTGCAGCGGTTCAGAAACGGCACCTTTTTTATTATCGTATGCCCAGCGGATCAATGGACGCGGGGATTCGATACCGGCAATTGTTTTGTCATTTTCCTTGATATTATCTAATACGCGTTTGTTTAATTTAGCGTCAACAACACCTTTTTGGAAAAGGTCATTGCTGTTATTTTTTCCTGCAAATTCGCTTGCTTTAACAAATACAATCTGCATTGTTTTGCTGCTGGCCTCTAATTTTCTTTCAATTGTGGCAACCTGAACTTTCCTCATTGACCCTTTGGTATCAAGAACTTCAATAATGTGGTAACCAAATTGTGATTCAGCAATTACTAAATCTCCTTTTTTATTGTCGAGCCCTGCATTTTTGAATGGTTCTACAAATTGGCTTTTAGGATTCAGCCATCCGTAATCACCGCCTTTACCGGGGAAAGTCTCGCCTGCTTTTTTATTAGGAGGCATTTTTTTACCGCTGTCGTCAGAGAATTTTTCAACAAAATCCACGAATTTTGCTCCTTTTTTCAGTAGGCCCAATAAACTATCAGCCATGGCTTTAGCTTGTTCCTTGGTGCGGGTTATACTTTCTGATGCTCCGGAACCTTTATATGCAATTAAAATATGACGAACTTTTGCTGAATCGGCAGATTTTTTTATCGCTGTCAGCTTTGAAACTTTTAAAATTTCGTTTTCATTGTATGGTCCAACTACGGTACCAACTTCAGCATTAAACATTACTGAGTCAATTTCCGGAGATAAGGTACCTTTGGAATGGAAGCTGGCATCAAACGAACGAGTGTCGGATTCTGCAACAACATATAACGAATCCTCTGTAGATTTATTCGTTTTCATATTGGCGGCAACCGATTTCATACCTTCCATAGCCTCTTTTTTATCTTCATCAGAAGGAGAAATGTCGAAAGCAACATACTCAATTTTACGCGATGTTTCCTGTTTAAATTCGTTTTGATGAGCAGTATAATATGCATTTAAGTCAGCGTCATTTACTTTAACGGTGCTGTCGGCAACTAATTTAAAATTTTTAAGAACATATTTAATATCTGAATTGGTATTTTGAGCAATATAATCGCGTTTTGCTGCTGCTGTAGTCACGTACAATCCTTTTTTAATAAGGTTGTTATACTTTTCGATAGTACGCACCTGACGGATATAACTTTCTAACTGTATCCATTGTGTTTCCTGCTCCTCGGTCATTTTTTGGGTGAACTCTTTAATTTTAGCAGGGCTGATCTCGCCGGTTTTTGGGTCAGCAAACATAGATGATACTTTATTTGTTTGAGGATCGCTCAGATTGCGGACTAAAGCAGGATGCGGGTGATCAATCATTAAATCATATAACTCTTCATCAGAAACAGAAATCCCAAGTTTTTCATATTCCTTGTTCATTACTTCTTCATTAATAGATTGATTCCATACTTGCTGAACAACCCCGTCAGTTTCGTTGTCGTCCAAAACCCTTTTGTCGCTGCTGCGTTTTTTATTTTCCAGGGCTTCCTGCACTTTGGCATTAAAAGTATTATACTTGATTGATTTGCCGGCAATTTCACCTACACTTACATCTGTTCTGTCGCCGGAAGAATTTTTTGTTAATAAACTGGTTAAAATAAATGCAAACAAGGCTAACCCGACTATTGTAACTAGTAATCCGGAACGTTTACGTAAATTTTCTAAAGCACTCATCCTTTTAAGTTTTTGATTTATATATTAAATTTTAAATTTTTTGATCCATACCAACAATCTTCGGAAAAAGTATCAGAATACAAATAAAACAGCCGGAAGCTTTAATATCCTTTATCCTTAACCTTTTCAAAAGCAATACCCATTCAGCAAACACACAAGACGGGCTTTTTGAATACTTTTGCCTTATATTCCTTGAAAAACACAGGGATATATAATTCAAGCTTCAAGCTTCCTGCTGATAAATTGTGAAAAATTTGCTTAGCGGGTTGCAAATATAAGATTCTTAACGGAATATTTAGTTTTTTAAGAAAAATTCTTAAACCTTATGGAGGTGATAATAAAGCATTTGTATCTTTACTAAATTATTCTTTATAAAAGCCTCGAAAAATAATTGGTTAAAGAGTATACTGGCCGCATAATTTATGTCAAAAAAACGCTTTAAAATAGCAGTATCTTGTTTCTTCGGCATTCAATTTTTCCTGCTTTCTTTTTCCATTTTTGGTCAATCCTCAAGAACTGCCTGGTCAAGAGCTGATTCTTTGGGGACAGGGGTTAATCTTGAGCATTGGCTGGAGGAATACTGGAACCCAAATTATCCTGATATGAATTATATTAAGGAAGCTGATATTTCTTTGATAAAATCATTAAACTTTGATCATATCAGGCTGAGTGTTGATTTCGGAAAATGGGAGGATACTTTATATCCGTATAACGTCAATCCCGGAATATTTGCAATCATTGACACTGTATTGGCATGGTGCGGGAAATATGATTTAAAACTCATTATTGACGATCATCATGGCAGGATAGAACAGGTTGGCGTTTATGTTGAAAGCCCGAGACTTATTGCTGCATGGAAACAAATTGCTGCGCGGTTTAAAAATACAAATCCTTCAAAAGTATTCTTCGAATTATATAATGAACCTCTTTTTGATAAGAATGACTGGCAGTTATTATCACAAAAATTAGCCGACACTATTCACTCAATAAGCCCTGAACATACATTAATTATAGGCCCCACAAAGGGGAATACTGTTTATGGCCTGCTCGATAATTATGTGCCTGTCAACGATACAAATGTAATTTATACTTTTCATTTTTATGAGCCGGCTTTGTTCACGCATCAGGGAGCATTATGGGCTGGAGCGTATTTCCATATCACTGGTTATCCTTTCCCTTATGACTCGTTAATGATGCCGCAGAAGGATTCTACAATAACATCTGATTTTTTTGGCAGCATTCAGTATGATAATTATCCGACAATGGCAATATCATCATGGATAAAATATATTTTAGGTGAAGTAAAAAACTGGTCGCTGCAGCATAATGTACCTATAGAATGCGGAGAACTTGGCACATATTATCAATCGCAGCATAATTATAAATTAAATTGGCTGAAGACAATCACATGCACACTGGATAGCTTAGGAATACCATGGGCGCACTGGGGGTTTAAGCATGCGGAAAATACTTTTGGGTTTATTAAAGGAGCTTTACCAGACAACGACAGTATTATTCCCGGCTTTTTTAATTCCTTATGCATGACTCAGCCATTTTTACTGGGTACTGATGAGCTACCTGTAAAGAAAGAGTCGGAGCTGAAAATATACCCGAATCCTGCAAATTCAATTTTGTTTATTGATGATAAATTCAATCATTTTAACAATTCTAAAATAACTGTATTTTCTATTGACGGAAGAGTTGTGCTGGAGAGTATTTATTCGCAGAAAAAGCTTAATATAGAAAAGCTGCCCTCAGGTTTATATTACGGCAAAATTTCAAATTCAGAATTCAAATCTTTTTTTAAATTTATAGTTATTCATTAATTAAAAAAATTCCGGCAGCTAATATTCGCCTCAATATATAAACACCTGATTAATACAAAAAACAAGTCCAGGCTTAATTCAACTCAATCAGTTAATAAATTATAAATTAAATATAATAATCAACGATGCGCGGATTTTATACAATTCTTTTACTGATTCTTTCCAACACTTTTATGACTTTTGCCTGGTATGGCCATTTAAAATTTAAAGAAATGAAATGGTTTGAGAATCTGGGAATAATTGCCATTGTGCTGATCAGCTGGGGTATTGCTTTGTTTGAATATACTTTTCAGGTTCCTGCTAATAGGATTGGATTCAAGGAGAACGGCGGTCCATTTTCTTTAGTAGAATTAAAAGTTGTTCAGGAGGCTGTAACACTTGTTGTGTTTACAATATTTACTCTTGTCTTTTTTAAAAATGAAGTCCTGCGTTGGAATCACTTTATAGGATTTATTTTTCTGGTACTGGCTGTTTATTTTATCTTTAAAAAATAATTTCCTACGCAGTACAACAGAGCAAAGCAAATTATATATTAACTGGAGTTCGATTAATAATACGAAACTGTTTTGGCTAAAGCCATATAAAATTTTTTGCTATGATACCACGGTCTGAAGACCATGGCAACATTTGAAGCAAATTATCAAATTGTTTGAAATAATAGCCGCGCCTTTTAAGGCGTGTATTTGATAAACCTTGTTATTATTGGGCTTTAGCCTAAATTAATAAACGGTTTCAAGTTGTTAACTCACTTTCATCGCGAAGCTGCGTAAAGGATTGAAACGTAAACCATCTTGCCCTTGCAAAAGATTGAAATGCAAAGCCCGCTCTTTTCAATAAAAAGAAATGGGAACGCTCAAATGAAAATGATCCCTGCAAATATTTTTACATGTTGAATTTAAGGTGTCAATGCAGAATCTTAAACACCAGCTCCTTAAGCAGTTCTCCTTCAGTAGCTGCGCCCCTGTCAACGCCTTTTGATTTAAGATCATATTCGCGCAGGTAACTGAAAATTGATTTTAGTTTGCCAACGGAAAAGTTTTTTGCCGCCCGTTCATATTCATCAACAAAGAATGGATGAACACCCAGTGTTGACGCTACGCTGGACTTGGATTTATCAGTTAAAAACTGATACGACAAAAGTTTGCAGAAATAACCATAAAGTGAAGAAATGGTCATTACCATCGGGTGTTCTTTTTCGTTGGAGGCAAAAAAATTAATAATGCGGTTTGCTTTAAGGACTTCCTTTTTACCAATGGCTGTTTGCAGTTCAAACACATTGTAATCTTTACTAATGCCGATATTTGTTTGAATATGTTCCACCGAAATTTCTGATTTTGGCGGAAGATTGATCATCAATTTATCAAGTTCATTGGATACTTTACTGAGATTAGTTCCTAAATATTCGGTGAGCAGGGCGCTGGCCCTGGGGCTGGCCGTAAATTCTTTCCCTTTTAAATAATTATTGATCCAGTCGGGAATCTTGTTGTCGTATATTTTTTTTGAATCGAAAAGTACCGCATTTTTATCAATGGTTTTGTATTTGTAGCAGATAACAAGAATAGTTGATTTTTGAGGGTTTTCTACATAAGCTTCAAAAGCTGGTTTTGCTTTTTCCTTATGTTTTTCTTTTTCACCGTCTTTATCTTTTCCTACTAAATCTTTTATGTTTTGAGCTTCTTTAATAATGATAACCTGGTGTTCGCTCATCATCGGAAAACGCTTTGCCG
>CAISYK010000319.1 GCA_903889605.1 uncultured Bacteroidota bacterium | reverse complement strand
TAATCACCGAATTTCCACAGTTCCATAGTATCCAAATGATTTATTTCCCATGGCTTTTTTCCTGCGATATTTAATGTCTTAGGCAGTTTTAATCCATTAATAAGCAAACGCCGGCACAAGAAAGGGAAGTCAAATTCTTTACCGTTATGGGCACACAATAAATGTTCTTTACGGCTGAAATGTTCATTAAGCAGTGTAGAAAAGTCCTGCAGTATCTGTCTTTCATCGCTGCCGTAAAATGATTTTATTCGGAAAGTGTTATCATTAAAAAAGCCCACCGAAATACAAACTACTTTTGCAAATTCGGCATAAATACCGGCCTTTTGATACTGCGTCTCAAGGCTATCTGCAGGCTGATAGCGAAATTTTGTATCCCAGAGCTTACGAACATTTTCTTCCAGATCAGTATATTTATATACCAATGGGACCGTTTCAACATCAAGAAATAATACAGTTGAAATTTTTATGTTTTCTATCATGATTTTTTATTTGCGTTTTATTAAAACCTTGGCACTGATATTATTAATTTTAATACTATCCTTGTCATCAATAAGCCCTGAAATAGCAGTGAAATTAAACTGTATAGACAGTGAATCAGTTTCAATGGGCAGTATAAGCTGGCTGTTAGGAATAGTATAGCTTCCGCTGCTGGTCGTATTTTTTTTTCTTAATGTCTTTACAAACCCAATAAAATCAGCAAAATAAAACTTTTTCTTATTGTGGAGCAGCTGCAGATTATTGTTATCGAGTCTCACGGCCACAGAGTCTGTGTCGAAAATTATTGGGGTTTTATAACCATCATCTTTGCAGTATTCGCTGCTATTTGTTTCACAATAAAAATCAAATCCTTTTATGTTTAAGGCAGATTGGTCATTTTGAGGATAAATATAAAAATCCTTTTCACCATCATGATAGTATGGTATGTAATTCTCGACGCCCATTAAATCCAGCAGAATTTGTTTCTTATCAATATAGCCTGACTTGGCTGAGTCTCTGACGATAAAAACAGAATCAAGATTTTGTGTGAACCAAGGCTGAATGTCTTTAAATCCATGAACTTTATCCAGATAACCAACAATAGAAGAAATTTTTTCAGCGCTTTCCCCTTTAAGGATGATGGGTGCTTTTTTTATTTTACCGCCTGTTAAAATTTTTTCTGCTGATAATAAATTTCTCAAACATGCAATCTGACTCCTTTCCGAAACACTAAAAGCGCCCCAAGGCCCAAAAGAACTGGAAAAAGCTATAAAACAAAGAGATATTGGAATCACTTTGATGTTTTTAGTTTTACTCAATAGAAAGTATGTTGCTGTGATGGCCAGCCAAAGCGCAATTACCAAAACAAAATATCGGTTTTCAGTTATTCCATATTGTGAGATTCGTTTGAATATTGCCAATCCCAAAAGAATAATTAATGGATACAGCGCCCTGTAAAACCACCTTGAAAATATTTTAATCCAATTGTTTTCTTCACGTTCCTGAATTGGCCAAATAAGTAATAATGAAAACACCCCAGCTGCTGAAAAACCTATTACCAAATAGGATACCCATCCATGAGGCAATTCAATTGCAGCTGCCATTTTAATACTGTAGGCATATAGAATGAACAAATAAACAGTGACAAGAGGCAGCAAGACAAATTGCGTAAATATTTTCAGCCCTGCCGGATAATCTGTAATACTTTCAAGGTTTCTAATTTGTTTAGGAACACCTGAAAGAAAAAACCAGGTATTAAAAATGCCCGCTAGAAACCACCATAAATCAGCATAATATATCCCCTTTATTTCTACCTTAAAAAGTTCATCTATAGCCAGCAATGCCAAAGCCAGTCCGGCATATAATACAATGCTGTATAAACAAGCAGTTAAAAAACGAATGAATAATGTTTTATTAAATTGCCAAAAGCCATTAATACCGCCTGCTCCAATAAAAGGAGCAAAGGAAACCAGGAGGTGCAGACCAGCTGAAAACAAACAAAAACGTGCAATTTCCTGAACTCCGAAATCTTTAACTTCGGGCAGCATAAAATAGTAACAAAAGATCAAAAGCAATGAAAAGCCTTGCTTTATAAGGCGTTTAGGAAGACTATCATTATTGCTTTCAGAAATCAATCCAGCGGCTAAAAATAAAGTCAGACCTAATGAACAGCACATAATTATTTTCCATAAGCTGCTTGCATTCTGGAGTTTCTGATAATCCAGATTAGTAAGATAAATGGCTGCTATAGTTCCTATAACAGCAGCCAATAATGCAGGAGGAAATCTTTTAAGTGTATTTATAGAATCGCTTAAAAGGCCTTGGAGTGACTGAAGTTTGAACATTGGCCGGTTTTGAAAATGTTTTTTATATTATCATAACCCCTTTTTTGCTGATCAAGGGAATAAGCATAAAATTTTCATCTTTAATTGTTTCAGGTAAAAAAATATACTTTTTATCATACATCACATTTCCGATAAAAAAACTTACCCAAAATTCGTTATTTAATCCAAATACATTTTCAACAATGGGCTCGATTTTCTTGTATTCGTTAGCTTTAACAACATCTAAAAAATGACGTAAGATCGATGTTTTTACATCTTCATTATTATAAATCCCATAACCTTTAGAAGTAACTAAAACACCCTCGATGTTTTCTTGTTTCAAATTTAACAGGTATACATTCCATTCTGTTTCATTCAGTTCATTTTCTTCTTTAACAACGGCAACAGCAATATTTTCAACAATTGGGGGAATAATATCCTTCTTCATTACTTTGATTATGAATTACGCCTGCCGTACTGTTGAGTCCAAAACTTCCGGCAGGGTTATAAATTAATATGAGGTTTTCTATTGAGCAAAAATTTCAATAATTCAGCACAACAAAATATTTTAAAAATCAGCTGATTTTACTTCCCGTACATTTCAAGGGCAGCATCGATATAATAAAAGGAATCTGTTGAGTGATCCTGACCAGGCAATTTTATTTCTTTTTTATTACCTAAACGTACTACAACCATTTTTAGGTCAGGAAAACAAAAAATGTATTGTCCCAGCAGACCGCGTGCGTAAAATATGTCATGTCCTTTATAGTTAGGTATTAACCACCAGCAATAACCGTATTTTGCATTTTTTTTGCCGAAATCATCCATCATATCTGCTGGTTTTATAGAGTTTAACACATAATCAGTAGAGATTACCTGTTTGCCGTTAACTTTTCCGCTGTCTAAAAACAACTGGCCGATACGCGCAAAATCACGTGCATTTGAGTTAAAACAGCAGTATGTTTTTTCCATGCCGTCTTTATGGTCAAGGCTCCAAAAAGCACTGTTTTTAGCCCCAATAGGTTTCCACAGTTTTTCTGAAGCATATTCGCTCACAGTTTTTCCAGTTGCTTTTTCAATTATAAAACCAAGCAATTCAGTGTTGCCGCTTAAATAAGAAAACGTTTTCCCAGGCTCAGCAGTTACTTTATATTTGTAAGTCAGTTTTTTAATGTCGCTTCCGTAATATGCTGCGCCTGGATAAGCAAATGGATTTGCATAATCTTCGTCAAAATTAATACCTGACGACATAGTCAATAGATGTTTGACAGTAAGTTTTGCCTCTTCGCCATTTTTAAATTCAGGTAAAAAATCGCCCACAGGCTGATCTACATTTTTAATAAATCCATCATCAATAGCGCAGCCAATTAAAATACTTGTAAATGTTTTTGCCATTGAAAATGAATTGGTATGAGAATCTTCATTGTATCCATCCCAATATTGCTCGTGAATCAAGGAGTCATTTTTAATAACCGCAAATGCAATAGTCTGCATTTCTGCAAATTCTTTAAGATGAGCATCAGAAACTTTTTTAGTATTGTAAGTACCTGCCAAATTCCATTTTATGACCGGTCCAGCTTTTACTTCACGATTATCAAATATGGTATATTCCGAAATATTAGGGCCTGATCGCCCTTTTAAATATGTATTTGCAATACCCTTGTACAAGTATGTTCTGCCGGAAATAATAATAAGGAGATTCAAAATCAATAAAATG
>CAISYK010000318.1 GCA_903889605.1 uncultured Bacteroidota bacterium | reverse complement strand
CACCTATTACCATATCCTTTAATATCATCGGACACAATAATATAGAGTGAGTCATTTCACCTGCTATTACTACAATATTTTTAACGTAATTTTTATATTCGTTCAAATTATCATTAATAAATATTTCCTTTTTGTTTTTAATGCACCATACAGAATAATTATCATTGTTTTCCATTGAAAATGAAAATGGTTTTAGTCTTTCCCCCTTATCATATTCATATTTAATTTCTACTGTATGGCTTTCCGGATGATAAAGACGGACACCAAATGTTTCAGCATCCATTAAACGGCTGATGTTATTGTGTAGTTTGGTGAAAATGCTTTCGAAATCAAGAGTTGAAGTAAGTTCTTGTCCAATTTCACTCAGCACATTTATATTATTACGTGAAATTTCCAGTTCTTCTTTTTGTTTAATAACTTCTTGAGTTCTATGTTTAACTTCCTCTTCCATGTTTTCATATAGATGAGCATTCTCCAATGCATTTACAGTATAAACAGCTAAATTTCTGAGGATATTCAGCTGATATTCAGTGTAAGCATCTTGTCTGAAACTTTGAACTGTGATAACACCAATCTGTTTATGGGATGTGGAAAGAGGAAGATAAATTAGGGACTCAGAGGTGCCGCCTTCTTTTGGCTGGAGCCTTGTTTTGCCTGGAAAGTAGAATGAATAATCATTTTTAAAATTATTCGTAAATAATTCCTTTTGATTGTTGAAACACCAAACTGCCGGACGGCTTTCATCAGTCAATTCATTATAATGATTTGGCAGTTTTTCTCCTTTTTCAATATATCCGGAAAAATTTAGCTGCTTCTCATTCTCATTATAAATCCCTATACCAAATGAAGAAGCATCCATGAGTTTATTTACGTTTTCATAAACTTTCCTAATTATTTCTTCAACGGATAAAACGGCGGTGATCTCTCTCCCAATATCGCTAAGAAGTTTTGTGTTTTGGTATGATTTTTCTACCACTTCTTTCTGCTTAATCACTTCAATGGTCCGCTCTTCTATTTTTTCCTCTAAATTTTCATAAAGCTGGGCATTTTCTATTGCAATAGCAGCATAAATAGCCATACTTTGCAGAATATTCAAATGATATTCGGTGAAAGCATTTCCCCTCACACTCTGAACCGTTATTACACCAATAGGTCTATCCTTAATTATAAGCGGGATATAAATAATAGATTCCGGAGAGAGCCCAACAATTGGCAGAGGCATTGTTGGAAAATATTTTTTATATTCGATACTGAATTCATTAATAAAAAGGATTCTGCGCTCCTTAAAACATAAGCTTGGCAGCCTGGCATTATTTGCGATATCAACAGACTGAAATGGCATTTTCTCACCATTTTCAATAGTGCCGATAAAATCGAGTCGTTTTTCTTCTTTATTATATATACCAATGGTAAATACAGACGCATCCATCAGTTTATTTACATTTTC
Source organism: uncultured Bacteroidota bacterium (assembly GCA_903889605.1). Lineage (GTDB taxonomy): Bacteria > Bacteroidota > Bacteroidia > 2-12-FULL-35-15 > 2-12-FULL-35-15 > 2-12-FULL-35-15. The sequence goes on along the minus strand of CAISYK010000318.1, from coordinate 959 downwards.
ATATATTTTTTCAATTATTTTTTCAATCGAAAGAGAAGATGTAATCTCTTGCCCTATCTCACTTAATACCGTTATATTGTTTCGTGAAATTTCAAGTTCTTCTTTTTGTTTAATAACTTCTTGGGTTCTATGTTTAACCTCTTCTTCCATGTTTTCGTAGAGGTGAGCATTTTCTAGGGCATTTACAGTATAAACAGCTAAATTTCGGAGAATATCCAACTGATATTCAGTGTATGCATTTTTTTTGAAGCTTTGAACAGTAATTACACCTATTTTATTATTAACAGTTGAAAGCGGAATGTAGATAATAGATGCGGCATGCTCCCCTTCTTTGGGGATGGGCATTATTTTACCTGGAAAATAATTGTTATAATCTTTTTTATAATCATTGGTGAACAATTCTTTTTGGTTTTTAAAACACCAGATAGTCGGCCGGCTTTCATCATTCAACTCTTCATAATGAAACGGAAGCTTCCCGCCTTTTTCAATAACCCCATTGAACTCAATCCTGTTTCCGGCTTTGTTAAATATACCAATAGCGAAGACTGAAGCATCCATCAATTTATTTACATTTTGGTAAACTTTATTGATTATTTCTTCAACTGATAAAGTTGAGTTAATCTCTCTTCCTATATTACTTAGCTGTTTTGTATTTTCGTATGATTTTTCTACTTCCTCTTTTTGTTTCAGAACTTCAGCAGTCCGTTCTTCTATTTTTTCCTCAAGATTTCCATAAAGCTGTGCATTTTCTATTGCAATAGCAGCATAAATAGCCACACTTTGCAGAATATTCAAATGATATTCAGTAAAAGCATTCTCTCTTAAACTTTGCACAGTTATTACTCCAATTGGCCTATCCTTTATAATAAGCGGGATATAAATTATAGATTCAGGAGAGAGACCAACTATCGGCAGAGGATAAGCAGGAAAATATTTTATATATTCTTTTCGGAATTCAT
>CAISYK010000317.1 GCA_903889605.1 uncultured Bacteroidota bacterium | reverse complement strand
TCTTTTCTAAAAAGAAAAGGATTTTCGCTGCCATCCATAAAGCATCTTTAACAATACAAATAGCATTGAAAGATTTATCACAATGCAGGTGACCACTTTAAGGCTTGGTAAGCTTTCCACTGAAACGTGGTAACCAATTCCCATAAAAAAAAGGTCAGCATATATATAAATTGATTTTGATGTTTTTTGCCTCTAAATCAAGGTTTTCAAGCAATATTAGAGTGGAATATATTTTGCAGTGAAATTTATAAAAATCGCCGGACCTTAAGGCCGGTTCATCATTAATTTAAAAAAAATTGATGAAAATTCAATCGGCTTTTTAGTTATTAATTACATTATTCAGCTTGCTTTTTTTTCGGCTGTAACCAAAGTAAATTATTAATCCGACAAGCAGCCATACTGAAAATCCAATCCAATTGGAAACGCCCAATTCTGCCATCATATATAGGCAGGAAACTAATCCCAGCATTGGAATTAATGAAAGGTTTTCTTTGAATGCCCAAACAGTTAAACCAAAAGAAATTAAAATAAAAATCCACATTGGTATTTTATGTTTAAATAAATTCAGCCCTGATTCAAATTTTATATCATCTGATGCAGGAAATGACATTATAGTAGATGCGTAATTTGCTTCATTCATACTGCTTAAATACGTTTCAACATCATTGTTTTTTGATGCGAATCCAGTACTGTCGGATGCCGCTAAATGCTGTTTTATTTCCTTAATTTGATTTTCGTTTAATGAAGTTACGATAGTGGTGGCATCATTAATTTTTTTCTCGTTGGTAAGAAAAGCTATTGTGTCTTTTTTATTATAGCTGAAAGAAAGAACAATTGCCAGAATAACCAAAACGGGCATAATAAATTTCGAATTAATATATGGTGTTTTGAATTTTCCTCTTGGAATATCCGGCTTATTTTGAAGCACCAAGACTCCTGCGCATACTAATACAAAAGCGAATAGTGTTCCTATGCTGCACAAATCAGTTACCATCGTAAGATTCATAAATAATGCAGGTACAGCAACAACGAAACCTGTTACAACTGTCGCAAATGAAGGTGTTTTAAACTTAGGGTGAACTCTTGAAAAAGCTTTTGGTAAAAGCCCGTCACGGCTCATGCTCATCCATATACGAGGCTGCCCCATCTGAAATACCAACAATACACTAGCCATTGCAATAACTGCACTCACCGCAATAATACCAGACATCCATTTCAAGTTTAATTTTTCAAATACAAAAGCTAAAGGGTCGCCAACGCTTAGCTGGGTATAGCTTACCATACCGGTTAAAATTAGTGCAATAATTATGTATAAAACAGTGCATATAATTATTGCCCACATCATTCCCCTCGGCAAATCGCGCTGAGGGTTTTTGCATTCTTCGGCAGTTGTTGAAATTGCATCAAATCCAATATAAGCAAAGAATACAGCTGATACACCTTTTAGTATTCCGGTAATTCCATGCGGAGCAAAAGGATGCCAGTTATTGGTATCTACATAAAAAACTCCAACCGCAATTACTAATAAAATAATACACAGTTTAATCACAACCATTAAGTTGCTTGCATTTCTGGATTCTTTCATGCCTCGATAAACCAATGCTGTGATAGCAACAATGATAAATAAAGCAGGTAAGTCAGCAATGATATGCAGCGATCCTATTGTAGGTGAAGTTGTCCACGCGGTATAGGCAGACTGCATCCAGCCATCAAGATTTTCAAAAAGTTTTCCGCTGTTCATTAGCGCTGATGCCTGATGAAATCCTTTAGATGCTGTGAGGTAATCCATTTGTACCCATTGCGGAAGATGAATTCCCATGTTGTCTAATAATCCTGTAAAATAATCACTCCAGGAAATTGCAACAGTAATATTTCCGATAGCATATTCCATAATCAGCGCCCAGCCTATAATCCAGGCAATAAGCTCACCGAAAGCAACATAAGAGTATGTGTAGGCACTTCCCGAAACAGGAACCATTGATGCAAACTCAGCATAAGCAAACGCTGCAAAACCACAGGCAACCGCAGTAAATAAAAAGAGGAAAATTACAGCTGGGCCTCCATCGAAACTTGCTTTTCCAATTGTGCTGAAAATACCTGCACCAACAATTGCCGCAATACCAAAGGCTGTTAAGTCCCGGACACCAAGATGTTTGCCAAGAGTATTGTGCCCCTCAGCATTATTTTTCTCAACTTGCTTTAATATATCCTGAACTGATTTTTTGCGGAATAAATTATTGAAATTCATATTTGATTTTTATTTGTGAACAAATGTATAAAATTATTGATTAATTTAATTTTTGATAATCAAGACTTTATAAAGGGAAGAACAAACACATTTTAATTTTTTTTAAACTAATTTATCACAATAATCTGCCGAAATATCTAAAAGTCAAGTTCTGTTGAAAACTCAAAATAATATATTCGTTTCAATTGATTGGTTTTGTGTAAATTTGATTCCCCTTTTGGGAGTGCCTTGGTGACCTTGAATAGTTCTCTGATATTGAGATTCTATAATAAGCACAGAATGGAAATCAGCACTAAATAATAAATTATTATTACAACAACATAATTATACAAAAAATGTCAGCAACAGCGCAAGATCAGTTAACAACAGATGAAACGGCTAAAAAGTTGGGTCTTTTACCGGATGAGTATGAAAAAATAAAAGTGATCTTAGGCCGTACCCCTAATTTTACTGAGTTAAGTATTTTCTCAGTTATGTGGAGCGAACATTGTTCCTATAAAAACTCCATTGTCTGGTTAAAAAAATTACCTAAAAAAGGTCCTTATATTCTTGCTGAGGCCGGTGAAGAAAATGCCGGATTAGTTGATATCGGCGGCGGTTTGGCCTGTGCATTTAAAATAGAATCTCATAATCATCCTTCTGCATTAGAACCATACCAGGGTGCAGCTACAGGCGTAGGCGGAATAAACCGTGATATATTCACTATGGGGGCACGCCCAATTGCACAATTAAATTCTCTTCGTTTCGGAGATTTAAAATTAGAACGTACAAAATGGCTGGTAAAAGGCGTTGTTAAAGGAATTGGTGATTACGGCAACGCATTCGGTATTCCTACCGTTGGCGGTGAAGTGTTTTTTGATGAATGCTACAACGTGAATCCATTGGTTAATGCAATGAGTGCCGGAATTGTAAAAGTTGGTGAAACTATTTCAGCAACTTCTTACGGCGTTGGAAATCCTGTATTTATTGTTGGTTCAGCGACAGGGAAAGATGGAATTCACGGTGCAACATTCGCTTCTGCAGATCTTACCGAAGATTCAGCAAAAGATTTACCTGCTGTGCAGGTTGGAGATCCTTTCCAGGAAAAGTTATTACTTGAAGCTTCATTAGAAGTAATTAAAACCGGTGCTGTTATAGGCATGCAGGATATGGGTGCTGCAGGCATTACATGCTCTACTTCCGAAATGAGTGCAAAGGGCGAACATGGAATGGATATTTGGCTCGATAGAGTACCTACCCGCCAAACAAATATGCAGCCATTTGAAATTTTGCTTTCAGAATCACAGGAACGCATGCTTATTATAGTAAAAAAGGGCCGTGAAAAAGAGGTTGAAAAAGTATTTCAAAAATGGGATTTGAATTGTGCGAGGATTGGGGTTGTTACAGACACAAAACGTATTAAGTTTTTTGTTGGTGATGAATTAGTTGCTGATGTTCCTGCTTTCGATTTAGTTTTAGGCGGCGGAGCGCCGGTATATCACCGCGATTACAAAGAGCCGGCGTATTATGCCGAATCCAAGAAATTTAAAATTGAAAATGTTGAAGTCCCCAAAGATATTGCTGCTGTTTCTAAATTTTTAATTTCTCATCCGAATATTGCATCCAAGCAATGGGTTTATAATCAATATGATTCAATGGTTGGAACTGTGAATATGAGTGTAAATGCACCATCTGATGCCGCGGTTATAAATATAAAAGGAACGAATAAAGCTATTGCTTTGAAAATAGACTGCAACGCACGCTATGTAAATGCTGACCCTGAAGTAGGCTGTTCTATTGCTGTTTCGGAGGCTGCCCGTAATATAGTATGCAGCGGAGGTGAACCATCAGCAATCACCAATTGTTTAAATTTTGGTAATCCTTATAACCCCGAAGTTTATTGGCAGTTTGTGAATACTATAAAAGGTATGGGGGCTGCTTGTATTAAATTTCAAACTCCTGTAACTGGCGGCAATGTCAGTTTCTATAATCAGTCATCTTATGAAGGCCCGGTTTTCCCTACACCTGCAATTGGCATGCTTGGGATATTAGAAGATAAATCAACACGTATGACCTTGAACTTTAAAAACCAAGGTGATTCTATTTATTTGATCGGCAGTTCAAAAAATGATATCTCTTCATCAGAGTATTTATATTCATACCACAAAATAAAAAACACTCCTCCTCCTGCATTTAATTTGGATGAAGAATATGAAGTTCAAAAAGCAGTAAAAACTATTATTAAAGAACGCGTTATACAATCTGCTCACGATTGCGCTGATGGCGGTTTGTTTATTACTTTATTAGAATGTGCTATGACCAATGATCTTGGTTTTGACATTAGTTCAGATGAAGAGATTCGTAAAGATGCTTTCCTTTTCGGTGAGTCGCAAAGCCGTGTTATCGTTTCTGTTAAAAAAGATGATGAGGACAAATTTATTGATCTCATGATGGCATCAAGGGCCGAGTTTGAATACCTTGGTGACGTAACAGGTAAAGAAATGATTATTGATGAAGTTTCATTCGGTACAGTTGCTGAGGCGAAAGTTTTATTTGATAATGCTTTGGAGGAGCTGCTGAAATAAATATAAGGTTACTGTTTTTGCAGAATTTTACTGTCTAAATCGAAACCTGAAGCACCTTTTTGTTCGAGAGTATGTTTCTGAAGTTTATTCTCAGACTGCTTTATTCTTTCAATAAAAATTGGATGAATTTGGAAATTGTAAAAAAGGTTAACGATAGCACAATACCTTCTTAAATACTTTCACAGCTTTGTTTTATGAAGAATATAGAAAAAATATTTTTTATAAGTTTGCTTTTTCTGCAGCTGTTCTCTTGTACTAAGCAGCAGGAGAAAAGCTCAAACACCTTTGCCCCAAAAGTTATTGAGGCCAAAGGATATGTTGTGCCAAAAGACAGTATGATTGTTCCAACAGCTGTACCCATTGGTAATCCAACAACAGTAAAGGCTGGTACTCCCAATATCATACTTACAAATACTAACGTACATATTGCCGGCGAACCAATAATTGTTTTTACAGGGAAGCCGCAGGTAAGAGTCCCTGGCACGGAAACATTTTCTCTGCCTAAAATTATAACTGCAGTTGACAGTCCATTTGCCGCAGGAATCCCTGAAGTAGTTATCGCTAAGGATGCCTATATAAAAGATCAAAACCCTCAAAATTTCAGTTCCTTTGGTAAACTTCAGGGCTTGAAGCACGGCAATATTTCTTGTTTGATGCAGGATAAAAGCGGTAACATTTGGTTCGGGACAGAAGGCGGTGCATCAAAATATGACGGAAAATCGTTCTCCCATTTTACAGAAAAAGATGGCCTTAGCAATAATGATGTCAGAGCCATTGTTGAAGATAAAAGAGGAAACCTTTGGTTTGGTACATTAAACGGAGGGGTGAGCAAATACGATGGTAGATCATTTACTCATTTTTCTGATACTGAAGGCTTGAGTAATAATTTTGTTTTGTCAATTTTAGAAGACAGGGTAGGAAATATCTGGTTCGGCACTAATGGCGGAGGTGTGAATAAATACGACGGAAACCGCGTAGAGGCTATTGAAAGCGGAGAAAATATACCTCCTCAATTACAAAAAGATCTGAAAAAAATAAATGGAAAGCTGGTGAAATCCTTTACTCAGTTTACGCAGAAACAAGGCTTGAGCAGTAATATTGTCAGAAGTATATTAGAAGATAGGAACGGAAATATTTGGTTTGGTACAGAAGGCGGTGGACTAAGTAAATATGATGGGAATTCCTTTACTTATTTCACCGAAAAAGATGGGCTGTGTAATAATGACGTCAGAAGTATTTTAGAAGACAAAAAAGGAAACCTCTGGTTTGGAACCAACGGAGGAGGAGTAAGTAAATACGATGGAAAATCATTTACTAATTTAACTAATAATGAAGGGCTCAGCAGCAATTTTGTTTCATCTATAATGGAGGATAACAGCGGCAACATTTGGTTTGGAACTTTGGGAGGAGGACTGAATAAATACGACGGCAGCAGGGTAGAGGCAATAGAAAAAGGAGAAAATATTTCTCAGCTTGATCAAAGGGATTTGAAAAAAATTAATGGAAAACTTGTTAAATCTTTTACATATTATACTGATGAAGAAGGACTCTGTAATAACCTTATATTTTCGATTCTGGAAGATAAAAGCGGGAACATTTGGTTTGGTTCCTATGGAGGAGGGCTTAGTAAATACGATGGGAAATCATTCACTCATTTCACCGAAAAAGAGGGGTTGAGCAATAATGGTGTTTATTCAATCTTAGAAGATAAAAATGGAAATCTATGGTTTGGTACGAAAGGCGGAGGGGTAAATAAATATGATGGAAAATCCTTTTCTCATTATACCCAAAAAGAAGGTTTGAGCAGTAATGTTGTTTTGTCAATACTTGCAGATAAAAATGGAAATATCTGGTTTGGTACTAAGGGCGGCGGGGTTTGCAGGTATGACGCGGGGCATTCTGTCAACGGTGGAATAGGGAAATTGGGCATGTTCACGCATTTTACCGAAAAAGAAGGTCTCAGCAATAATATTGTCAGGAGAATACTTGAAGACAAAAATGGCAGCATATGGTTTGGCACTGATGGCGGCGGACTAACTAAATATGACGGCAACATTGTTGAAGCAGTCGAAAGAGGTGAAAAAATTCCTCTACAGCTTCGACAAGACTTAAAAAAGGTAAATGGAAAATATGTTAAATCCTTTACACATTTTACCGAAAAGGAAGGGTTGAGCAATAATTCGGTTTATTCTATTTTAGAAGACAAAAGAGGAAACCTTTGGATAGGAACTGCTGGAGGAGGAGTCACAAAATATGATCCGTCGGCTAAGCTTAGGACAGGCTCAGAATCTTTTACTCATTTTATCGACAAAGACGGACTGAGCAATAATTCTGTTGTGTCGATGTTGGAAGACAAAAAGGGAAACCTTTGGTTCGGAACCGGAGGCGGAGGCATTGATAAGTATGACGGTAATAGAATTGAGGCTATTGAAAGAGGAGAAAACATTCCTCTGATAGATCAGCAGGACCTAAAAAAGGTGAATGGGAAATTTGTCAAATCCTTTACACATTTTACTGAAAGAGAAGGTTTAATAAACAATTTTGTTTTTTCGATGCTTGAAGATAAAAACGGAAATCTATGGTTTGGTACTCGTTTTGGCCTAAGTAAACTGGTTAACAATTATATAGAAAGGATGGCGAAGCTGTCTGATAAAGCCAACAACGAACAGCCTGTTTTATTTAAAAATTATACATATGAGGATGGATTTTTAGGAATTGGCTGCAATTCTAATTCACTTTTTGAGGATAAAAACGGAACTATATGGATAGGTGCAAATAACAGGCTCACAGCCTTTCACCCGGAAGGAGAAGCTTCCGATACTATACCTCCAAACATTCAAGTTACCAGCATTGAACTATTTAATGAAAACATTGCATGGGTAAATTTAATGAAAGATGGACGGGGGGCAAAGGACGAGGGGCATGCGGCAATGGATACCTCTCTTGTTTTGGGCAATGGTGTTAAGGTAACTGATTTCAATTTTGACAGGTTAACTAAATGGTATAATTTACCTGAGAATTTAAGTTTGGCTTATAATAACAATTTCCTGACTTTTAATTTTATCGGCATCACCCAGAAACAAAATAAAAAAGTAAAATACCAATATAAATTAGATGGCTTAGATGATAACTGGAGTGCTGTCACCTCACGCACGGAAGCCCCTTATGCTAACTTGCCTCAGGGCGCATATGCTTTTAAAGTAAAGGCCATGAACAGTGAAGGTTATTGGAGCAATGTTTTTAATTACACTTTCACTATTCGGCCTCCGTGGTATGAAACATGGTGGTTCCGTTCTTTGGTGGCTGTTATTATTCTGGTTTTACTTTATAGTTTTTACAGCTGGAGAACTGCATCCCTGCGTGAAAACAAAAAACAATTGGAGAAAACAGTAATAGAAAGGACGGCCGAAGTTGTACATCAAAAAGATGAAGCGGAAAAACAAAGAATTTTAGTAGAAAAAAAGCAGAAAGAAATTTTAGATAGTATCACCTATGCCAAACGAATACAAGATGCAATATTGCCATCCGATATTTTAGTAAAAAAATGGCTTCCCGATTCATTTATTCTCTATAGACCAAAAGATATTGTTGCGGGAGATTTTTACTGGATTGAAGGCCTCAAGTCTCATAATACCGATGCGGCAATAATCGGTTCGGATGATACAGAGGAGTTTGATACAATAATTTTTGCAGCAGCTGACTGCACAGGGCATGGTGTGCCGGGAGCAATGGTAAGTGTTGTCTGCAACAATGCCCTTAATAGAGCCTTGCGCGAATTTGAATTAGATGAACCAGGTAAGCTTTTGGATAAAACCCGCGGGCTGGTGATAGAGCAATTCGAAAAAAGCAATGATGAAGTAAAAGACGGAATGGATATTTCGCTTTGTGCATTAAATACTAAAACAAATCAATTACAATGGGCCGGTGCTAATAATCCTCTTTGGATAATAAGAGAAGGAACAGCCGATGTTCAGGAAGGTGAGGAGAACACTCAGAGAAGTGCCGCAGAAGATATGACAAGTCTCAGTTCCTCCAAATCGGGGAGGGGAGGAGTGCATTCATTAATAGAATACAAAGCCAACAAACAGCCTATCGGTAAATATCCCGAAAATAAACCTTTTACTAATCACCTTATACAGCTTCAAAAAGGAGACAGCATTTATATTTTTACAGACGGTTTTGTCGATCAGTTCGGCGGAGAAAAAGGGAAGAAATTTAAAGCTGCAAAAATGCGTAAACTGCTTTTGAGCATTCAATGGAAAAATATGAGCGAACAGCTCGTGATTATTAATAAAGTGTTTGAAGACTGGAAAGGGACAGAAGAACAAGTTGATGATATTTGTATGATTGGGGTGAGATGTTAATAGCATGGAGTTCTAATTGCAGCAAAATAAATGTTTTACGCTTTTTCATTTGGGCGTTCCCATTTCTTAAAAAAAAGAAATGGGCGGGCTTTCCTCTTCAATCTTTTTGTTCGTTCCTCACAAAAAGGATTTACGCTGCAATCCCTAACGCAGCATCAGCAATGCGGGAATCATTATGCATTTATTTGGTTTTTATCGATACTTGAAAAATAAATATAAATTTAAATAACGCAGTAACTTTACAGAAATTTTTGTTTTAAAATTAAAAAAGCTGATAAACCATACCAAGCCAATGCATTAATTAATTTAATACTCCCAGCAATAATGAAAAAAATATTAATCATAATATCCTACTGTTCAGCATAGCGTGTTAAAAAACAAAAAGTGTTAAGCGTATCATCCAGCTATGCTTAATTTAACCGGCATCTTGCCGAAATGTTCTAAATACAGTGTAATTTGTTTCGAAAAAAAATAATTTAAAATGAGTAAAGACTTCACATCGCAATCAAACAATATCATTTTTTATTCAACACCTAAAGGCACTGTAAAAGTGGAGGTGATGTT
>CAISYK010000316.1 GCA_903889605.1 uncultured Bacteroidota bacterium | reverse complement strand
TTACTTTATAAATATAAATACCATAAAAGTGCAGGTAAAATATTTATAATGTTTTTAATATTTGTACCGCTTTTTTTTCAAATTGGTATTATGAAAGTTAATTTTAACACTTTCAGTATTTCAACAATCGGCTCAGAAACTTTCAGATATTATTTATTTCGCAGATGTTATGCGATTGAAAATAATTTAAGTAAAGAAGCGGCTATGGAGGAAGTTAGAAAAATGCCTGATTCAGATATTAGGCCGTATATTTTGAACCATAAAAATTCTTTTATTAAAGCATATTTTACAAACTTAGAAGAGAACTTAAAAGCATATCCTCTTCCATTACTGGAATTTATTAGAGACAAAAATACCGGTACTATTGTTTATGGAGGGAAAGCTGGTGATTTTATGTATAAATTAAATTCAATTTACTTTTATTTGCATATTGTATTTTTCTTTATTCTTTTCTTTAAAATTATAAGAATATTTTACAAAAAAGAATTTAATAATTGGAATATATGTTTGCTTGTTTTAAGTTTTATGCTTTATAGCCTTTTGTTATCAAGTGCCATTTCCTGTGATGAAGGCGATAGATTGGTATTGCCTGCTTTACCAATATGGATTGTGCTTTACTTGATGGTGTTTTCTCCTGGTCAACAAATTATCAGCTTAAAAATATTCACAAAATAAATCTTTCCATTTATTCAAAAAATAAGTAGTTAAAAGAAATATTTCAAGCATAATATTTATGATTTGAACTTTATAAACAAAATTGCCGAATATTATGATGGAAGTGGTCGGAATTGTTTAATTTTTGGAGACATTAAATATTTTTCTAATTCCTAAGTTCTGCTGTCATTCTTTTTTTTGACCTACAAATAAATAAAACAATTCAATACGGTGAGCAAATTTATAATGTATAAATAAAATATCTAAAAGTTTAATTGGGAATGTAAATATTGTTAGTAAAAACCAGAAAAAATAATAAATAGGTGTAATATTAAAAGATAAAACAATTGCTAACCATTCTTGAACAATCCACAGCATTCCAGACGTTGGACCAGCCAATGGGATGGTTTTTATTTCATCGAAGTTGTAATTATTATGGAAAGTTTTTATTCCGCTATGTGTCCATCTGTAGTAATCATTTGGTGAAGCATGATAACCTGCAATGAATGGAACCCCTGTAATAATAAAGCCGCCAGGTTTTATTACACGGTATGCCTCAATCAGAAAAGCCTCAGGATTTGGCACATGTTCAAGCATAGCAAAGCTTATTACACCATCCACTGAATTATTTTTAAAAGGCAGTTTTGTGCAGTCTGCAATAATATCCACCTCTGGAAAGTCAAAAATATCAATGTTTATTATGTTATCGTTTATACGATCATTACCACTGCCAATTTGAATAACATTTTTATCAGGAGTTGCGTAGGTATCGCAAATATGCCGCCAGTATGTTTTCATTTTTGGGAAATATATTCGAGTCATAACCGGTGAAATCAGCGAGACGAAAAAAGGGTACAATCCTCCTATCCTGTATTTTACCCATGCTTTAATTTTGTCTAAAAAATCACGTTCTCCCTTAAGTGAATTTTCGGCATCTATATTAATAAAATACAACTTTTCATTTTGTATCCTATATTGAATATTACCTGCATGAATCTTATCATTTATATAAACTAAATCCGCTTGATTTTCCGGAGATTGCATTAATGAAATATATGTCTTGAATGATTTTTTTTTCATATTTCTTTTGAAATAATGCGGCATATTTCAATTATTTGAGATCTGTTTAAATCAAAATACATAGGCAGCCT
>CAISYK010000315.1 GCA_903889605.1 uncultured Bacteroidota bacterium | reverse complement strand
TCTATTAAAATCTGAAGTTTGGGTATTGCCTCTCCGGTAAAACCAGAAATGAATAAGGGTTTAAATTTAAAAAAATAATTTCATTCGGCGGTTTCATTTCTAAAAAAAAGATGGAGGACTTTTCGCTGCGGTCTTTTCTAAAAAGAAAAAGATTGCCGCAGCAATCCTTTACGAAGAATAAATATTGAAAAATCAGAAATGTTTTATAAAAATGCTATCCAGACATCCTTGGAGTTTATAAAAGTCCTGCTGAACTTTTTATTTAGGAACAAGTCGGAAATAATATCCTAATATTGGAACAAAGTTAATGCAGATAAATATGATGAACACAGATAAAATAATATTTAATCATATCAATAAGTGTCATCAGCGTTCGGAATATATTTCATACACAATACTTATTATAATCCTTAAGGTATTGTTAATTGATATATATATTGGGCAAAAAAAATATTTTACCATTTCTGATCCACTCAAGATTGAATAAAAACATTTAAAACTAAAACAATAAAATCAATTCCTTAACTAACTCGAATTTCACTAGTTATGATGCGTTTTGGACTGCATCATAAATCATTTTCTTTTTAGAAAGGAATGCAGCTTAAAGCCACACCTTTCATTTTTTTAAGGAAGGAATAACCCAATAGGAAAAGTCCTAAAGCGACACAGTCAGGAATTTCATAAATCGGCACTATCATTTTGCCCTTCCTGTTCCATATCTTTTATCATAAATGCTGTGATGATGTTTTACTATTGGATGACTTTCATTACCCTTAAATCCGCCTTTTTTCTTTCTTTCAGACTGGGTAAACCAGGCAAGCCCCAGAACAACACCCAAACCTAAGGCCATATATACATAATTCATAAAATTTTGATGTTCCGCCTCTTTTTGCGCCATCAATTCAGCTTTATTCTCATTAAATTGACTTTCTGACACCCAAGCCGATCCGTTCCATATTTGCCGTTCTGCATGAGTATTCATATTTTTAGAATTATGTGAAGAATTTCCGGCACTTAACGGGCTGCCCAAATCACCAATGGTAAAAATCACCATAAATGAAAAAAATAAAGCGAAAGACCTTAAAGATCTTTTGCTGCCGTTTTTTTTGGATATTTTTATCTGCGTTTTCATAACTTTAATTTTTAGTTAAATTTATATTTATAATCTTTTCAGGAACTGTCAGCGTTGATATTATTATTTCCCATATTTTTGTATTTAAAGGTTTGACTAACTGCATCTTAATACGTAATAATGTAAGGCATTGTTTTAAAATGGTAAAAAAAATATTTTTGCAAATCAGATAAATTTTGTATATTTGCACTGTTAAAAAATGAGAGACAATAAAACAGAGGGGGCTGAGGTCCCCTCTTCTTTTGCCAAAAAACAGATGATTACTATAGATAAAATAAAAAAAATTGCGGACACCAAAATTGCTGAAGGCACCAATTTCATTGTGGATATAAGCGTTAAGCCCGGAAATAAAATCACTATCCTGTTAGATAATGATGAAGGGGTTTCTATAGGCGAATGCGCGGCAATGAGCCGTCATGTCGAGTTCAGCCTGGATCGTGAAAGTGAAGACTTTGAACTGAATGTGATGTCGCCGGGGCTTACCGAACCATTTAAAATACTGCGTCAATACAAAAAATATATTCAAAAACAGGTGGATGTAGTAACCAAGGAGAATAAAAAATTAAGCGGCAAACTGGTTTCGGTTAACGAAGAAGGAATTCAGCTGGAAACAAAAACCAAAGAAAAAACAGAAGGAAAAAAATCAAAACAATTAATAATTAATAACATCAATTTAAACTTTAATCAAATTAAAGAAACAAAAGTTGTAATATCATTTTAATAATCTAAAAAAATGGAAAGTATCAATCTAATTGAATCGTTCTCTGAATTCAAAGAAGTAAAAAACATTGACAGAGCCACCTTGATGAGTATCATTGAAGATGTATTCCGCAGTATGCTGATAAAAAAATACGGCTCTGATGAAAACTTTGATATCATTGTTAACCCCGACCGCGGTGATATTGAGATCTGGCAAAATCGTGAAATCGTAGATGACGAATTTGCTGAAGATAGTTTCGATTATGATGAAGGAAAACATATTGGTTTATCTGAAGCACGTAAAATTGAAGTTGATTTCGAAATTGGTGAAGAGGTTACTACCCCTGTAAGATTAAACGATTTTGGAAGACGCGCAGTGTTAGCCGTTCGTCAAAATTTAATTTCTAAAATTTTAGAACTTGAAAAAGACAGTCTTTATAAAAAATATAAGGAAAAAATTGGTGAAATAATGACTGGTGAAGTTTATCAAATCTGGAAAAAAGAATTACTTATCCTTGATGAGGACGGGAATGAACTTATTTTACCAAAAACTGAACAAATATCTTCTGATTTCTTTAAAAAGGGAGATAATATCCGTGCAGTAGTTCAAAGGGTGGAAATGAAAAACAATACTCCGGTTATTATATTATCACGGAGTTCAACTGCATTTTTGGAACGACTATTTGAATTAGAAGTTCCTGAAGTATTTGACGGACTTATTACTATCAAAAAGATTGTACGTGAACCAGGCGAAAGAGCTAAAGTTGCAGTTGAATCGTATGACGATAGAATTGATCCTGTTGGCGCATGTGTTGGAATGAAAGGTTCCCGTATTCATGGTATTGTACGCGAATTACGCAACGAAAATATT
>CAISYK010000314.1 GCA_903889605.1 uncultured Bacteroidota bacterium | reverse complement strand
ACCTAAACCATATTAAACAAAGTACAAACAACCCTCTGTTTATTGTACTGGACGTTTCAACTGATTGCATTGAGGATTTTAATAAAGTTGATAAGAGTATGGAATTAATCGACCTAATGAATGTAGCTATCAATGAACACAATGTGATATTTTTATGCTTAATCCATGAAAACCCCAAAAGTGAAAAAGGGCGTGGACATTTCGGAACAGAACTAATGAATAAGGCCAGTACTGTTATGCAAGTGGGGTTTGAAAAAGATACCAACCAAAACGATACTGATATAATACGTGTTAAATATTTGAAATGTAGAAGCACAGCAAGGCACACTCCATTTTATATTAAATATAGCAATGAAGCAAAAGGATTGGTATTGGCCGATGCAAGCGAGGTTTCAGGAATAATAAACAATCGAAAACATAAAGCAAGTCCTGAAGATATGATTGAATTTATTGAAATGTATTTAGGGGACGGAACAACCTTAGCAAGGAGTGAGCTTTTAGCAAAACTATGTAAGGATTTTGAAGCAAGCCAAAGAACAATTGAAACCCGGATTACTGAAATGATGAGTTCAGGTATTGAAATTTTCAATATAAAAAGCGAGCCGTGCAAGTTGCACAAGGAAATTAAAGAAAAAATAATTTACTATAAACTAATTCCGAATGAAGTCTTTTAATATCGGGGGTTTGCAAGTTTGCAAAAATCGTTTGCAAAGGTCAATTACAAACAACCTTCACGTTTGCATGCTTGCAACCCCCTATATAAGGCTTTGCAAATTACAAACATCATTTTTTAAAGAATGGAAAGCATTTTAAACATAGAAATAAGCTGTTTCGCTAATTACGATATTCCGGCAAACCCAAAGCCTGTTAATTTATTAGCATGGTTGAAATCAGACAAGCATTTTGAAAAACAGAAAGCTATTATATTAACTGAAGATAAGGCTGAACGTAATAAATTAAAGGCGGAACTACCTGCGATTACTCCGAGCGGATCATTTACCTACCGAGCTCTGAAAAATCTTATAAGGCATAGTAGATTTATTCAGTTTGATATAGATGAAAAAGGAAACGAACATTTGGGAAATTATATGGCGCTGAAAAGCCATATCTGCAATATTGCAAATGTGGCTTATTGTGGTTTATCAGTATCAGGGAAAGGCTTTTGGGGACTAATTCCAATAGCGCACCCTGAAAAGCATAAACAACATTTTAAAGCATTGGAGCAAGCATTTAAAAAGTTTAATATAACGATTGACCCCAGCTGCAAAGATGTCTCCAGGCTGCGTGGATACTCCTTTGACCCGGATGCTTATTTTAATCACAATGCCAAAGTTTTTACCGGAATCTATAAAGAGCCTGTTAAAAAAAATATACTAAGGCCAAAATTCAATCCAAACTATACTTCACAAAACAAAATTGATGTTGCCGTTAATATGATCCATCAAGCGCCTAATGGCGAAAAACATAACACCTTGCTAAAGGCTGCAAAATTGATGGGCGGTTATATTGCAAGTGGTGAAGTGGATGAAGATGCAGCGGTTATTGCAATGGGAAATGCCATATTGAATAGAGATATTGACAACTTTGAGGCAGCAAAAAAAACAATTGAAGATGGAATAAAATTTGGCAAAAATTGTCCTATTGAAGTTTCTATTGCTTTTCACAAACAGTTGCATATATCAATTAATGAAAAATCACAAAAAGATTGTAAGAATATTTTAACGCCTAACAAAGATTTTTTTTCAGAAACAAAGTATATTGAAATAAAAGAACATATTTCTGAAAACTGGAATCCTGATATTATTGAACTTGAAACATTCTTTGAAACAGCTTCATTACCTATACATCCAGTAAATTTAAACCCTTTCAGTACAATAACGAATATTTCTTTATTCATTGAAAGCCACATCGCCACAGTTAAAACGAATAATGGCAATCGAACATTTCTGCCTTATCTTGAAAGATTAAAAGAATTGAAAAACATTACTAATAAGCCTAACCTATGAAAGACATTCCAAAGGATAAATATGAAGAAATTTCTGATCGCTTAAAAGCAATTGAAAAATTGCTCCAATTTAAACAGAAACAACCAAAAGAAATATTCTTGGACAATCAAGAGTTTTTACAAATAATGAATATTAGCAAACGTACTGCTCAATCTTGGAGAGATAGCGGATTGATTGGGTATAGCATGATAGGGTGCAAAGTGTATTATAAAATAACTGACATACATGGGCTCATTGAAAAACACTACCACAAAGCAAAAGATCAAACATCTTAAAATAAATTAATTCACATTAAAATATAACAATTCATTGTAACACATTTCCATTTGCTTCAAAACGCCTTCATTTGCTATGTTTTGCATAGCAAGAAAAAAATCATTGTATGTAATTTTGTATTATGAAATCGAAAGAGATAAAAGACTTATTAACCGGAGAGCTGTTTATTCCTAAGAGAATCAACCAACACTTTATTTCTTCAGCAAACAGAATAAAATATCATAACGACAAAGCAAATGATTTAAGGCACAGTTCCGCTTATATAAATAAGCCATTACACATTAACCACCGGATTTTAAACGAACTCTTAAAGGATGACAAAGAAGGAATTTTTCATAAGGAATTTTTAACAGGAAAAGGGTATTCTT
>CAISYK010000313.1 GCA_903889605.1 uncultured Bacteroidota bacterium | reverse complement strand
CAGCACACCAACAGGCGGAAACGGTTCATATACTTATTCGTGGGAATCGTCAACAACAAGCAGTACTACTGGATTTACTGCCGCATCTGGTACTGCCACCAATATTGGGTACACACCAGGGGCATTAACAGCAGCAACATGGTATAGAAGGACGGTAACATCAGCACCATGCTCAAATAATGTTTCTGCAGCTATTGGAATAACTGTTAATCCAGTAATTACTGCAAATACTGTTGGCACTGCCCAAACTATCTGCACTGGCAGCATCCCTGCCGCATTAACAGGCAGCACGCCAACTGGAGGTAACGGCTCATATTCTTATTCTTGGGAATCGTCTACCACCAGCAGTACTTTAGGCTTTACCGCTGCGTCAGGTACAACAACTAATATTGGTTACATTCCCGGCGTTTTAACTGCAACTACGTGGTATCGAAGAACTGTAACATCAGGACCTTGTTCAGATAATGTTTCAACCCCTGTTGAGATAACCGTAAATCCAGTAATCGCAGCAAATACAGTTGGCGCCGCTCAAACTATCTGCACAGGCAGCACACCGACAGCATTAACAGGCAGCACACCAACAGGCGGAAACGGTTCATATACTTATTCGTGGGAATCGTCAACAACAAGCAGTACTACTGGATTTACTGCCGCATCTGGTACTGCCACCAATATTGGATACATACCAGGGGCATTAACAGCAGCAACATGGTATAGAAGGACAGTAACATCAGCACCATGCTCAAATAATGTTTCTGCAGCTATTGGAATAACTGTTAATCCAGTAATTACTGCAAATACTGTTGGCACTGCCCAAACTATATGCACTGGCGGCATCCCTGCAGCATTAACTGGAAGTTCGCCATCAGGAGGCAACGGATCATATACCTATTCATGGCAGTCGTCCACAACCAGCAGTACAACCGGATTTACGGCCGCATCCGGCACAAACACCAATAACGGTTACATCCCTGGCGTATTAACATCAACAACCTGGTACAGAAGAACAGTTACTTCTGCTCCATGTTCAAATAATGTTTCTACAGCTATTGAAATAACTGTAAATCCGCTAATTACTGCAAATATAATAGGAACAGCTCAAACTATATGCACCGGAAGCACACCGACAGCTTTAACAGGAAGCACACCTTCAGGAGGTAACGGTTCATACACTTATTCCTGGGAATCATCCACAACAAGCAGTACACTCGGATTTACTGCTGCATCAGGCACAAACACCAATAACGGTTATATCCCTGGCGCATTAACAGCAAATACTTGGTATAGAAGGACTGTAACATCAGCACCATGTTCAAATAGTGTTTCTGCAGCAATTGGAATAACTGTTAATCCAGTAATTACTGCAAATTCTGTCAGTACACCTCAAACTATATGTACAGGCAGCATCCCTTCATCTTTAACCGGGAGTACCCCTTCAGGAGGTAACGGTTCATATACTTATTCATGGGAATCGTCTTCCACAAGCAGTACTACAGGATTTACCTCCGCATCCGGAACAAATAATAATAGCGGTTATATACCAGGTTCATTAACAGCAACCACATGGTACAGAAGAACTGTTACATCTGCTCCATGTGCTTCTGATGTTTCAGCTGCAATTGAAATTACGGTTAATTCAATTATTGGCGGAAATACTGTAAATACTGCACAAACAATATGCACAGGAAGCACTCCGGCAGCATTAACGGGAAGTACACCATCAGGAGGTAATGGAACATACACCTATTTATGGCAGTCGTCCACCACCAGCAGTACTGCAGGCTTTTCTGCGGCTTCTGGGACAAACAACAACAGCGGATACATACCTGGGGCATTAACGGCTACTACTTGGTATAGAAGGACTGTGCTGTCAGCTCCATGTTCAAATAATGCCTCAACCGCTATTGAAATAACTGTTAATGCAATAATTGGTGCAAATACTGCAAGTACAGCACAAACTATCTGCACCGGAAGCACCCCGGCTGCATTAACAGGAAGTACACCAACAGGAGGAAACGGATCATATGCTTATTCATGGGAGTCATCAACAACCAGCAGTACTGCTGGATATACAGCAGCACCCGGAACAAATACAAATATTGGATACATACCAGGCGTATTAACCGCAACTACGTGGTATAGAAGAACTGTTATATCTGGGCCTTGTTCAAATAATGTATCTGCCGCAATTGGAATAACTGTTAACCCAGTAATTTCCAATAATACGGTTTCTGCACCACAAACAATTTGTTCTGGAGCTATACCCGCAGCTTTAAATGGAAGCAGTCCGTCAGGCGGTGATGGTTCATACACGTATTTATGGGAGTCGTCTACTACCAGCAATACTATAGGCTTTACTGCAGCTGGAGGCACAAACGCTAATAATGGTTATATACCAGCTGCATTAACTTCTACAACTTGGTTTAGAAGAACAATTGCTTCAGGTTCATGCACAAGTGTTTCACCTGCTATTGAAATAACCGTTAATCCGGGAATCGGCGGCAATACCATTAATGCAGCACAAACTATTTGTACAGGAAGCATACCATCAGCATTAACCGGAAGTACTCCAACAGGAGGCGATGGTTCGTACACATATTCGTGGGAGTCGTCAATTACCAGCAGCAGCAGCGGCTTTGCTTCGGCAACAGGAACAAACAATACTATTGGATACATTCCCGGAGTATTAACGGCAACTGTCTGGTACAGAAGAACAGCTTCTTCAGGTTCTTGTACAAATATTTCTGCTGTTATTGAAATAACTGTTAATCCAATAATTGCCTCAAATAGTGTGAGCACAGCACAAACTATTTGTACAGGCAGCACACCAGAAGCATTAACAGGCAGTATACCAACAGGAGGTAATGGGATATATACATATTACTGGGAATCGTCAACAACAAGCAGTACAAATGGCTTTACCGCAGCTCCTGGTGCAAACACAGATATTGGATATATATCCGGCATACTTACCGCAACAACTTGGTTTAGAAGAACAGTTACTTCTGCTCCTTGTTCTGCAATTGTTTCTGCAGCAATTGAAATACTCGTTAATCCTGTAATTTCCAATAATAACATTTCGGCTGTTCAGACCATTTGTACAGGAGCTGTGCCAACTTTATTATTGGGCAGTAATCCTTCAGGCGGTGACGCTTCGTACACTTATTTATGGGAATCATCAACAACAGGAAGTACTTCGGGATTTGCTGCAGCTGCCGGCACAAACATTAATATTAATTACGCCCCTGCTTCTCTTACTGCAACTGCATGGTTTAGAAGAACTGTCTCATCTGGGTCATGTGTGAGTGTTTCTTCAGCAATTCAAATAACCGTTAACCCAGGAATTGGAAATAATACAGTTACTTCAGCACAAACGATCTGTTCAGGAACCTCACCGGCAGCATTAACAGGAAGTACACCTACCGGAGGAAATGGTTTTTACTCCTATTTATGGGAATCATCTACTGTCAGTAGCTCTGCAGGTTTTACCTCTGCATCCGGGACAAACAATAGTATTGGTTACACTTCAGGCACATTATCTGCAGCAGTATGGTATCGCAGAACAGTTACATCTGGAACATGTGTGGATATTTCATCGTCTATGGCAATAACGATAAATCCGTTACCTATAGCAGCTGCATCAAGCAGCACCCAAACTATTTGCTCCGGGACCTCATTTGCAGCAATGGCTTTAAGTACAACTAATAGTGTGTCAAATACAAGCTTTACATGGACAAGAAATAATGGAACTCTTTCCACCGGCAGTGTAACAGGTATTGCGGCCAGCGGTTCTGGAAATATAACAGCAG
Organism: uncultured Bacteroidota bacterium; assembly: GCA_903889605.1. Lineage (GTDB taxonomy): Bacteria > Bacteroidota > Bacteroidia > 2-12-FULL-35-15 > 2-12-FULL-35-15 > 2-12-FULL-35-15. Next base: position 4,717 of record CAISYK010000313.1, on the reverse strand, counting down.
CAGTATTAACGAATACAACAGCCTCACCTGTAACGATAACCTTTACAATAATACCAACAGGGCCCTCTCCTACACTATGCCCCGGAACAAACGCAACAGCGACAATAGTCGTAAACCCAACACCAGTATTAAGCAGCAGTTTAACTCCTCCGTCAATCTGCAGCGGAACAATTTTTAGTTATACGCCAACCAGCACAACACCAGGTGCAGCATTTGCCTGGACAAGAGCTGCGGTAACGGGGATAAGCAATTTATCAGGAAACGGCAGTTTAAGTCCGAATGAAACACTAACCAGCACTTCTTCAGCACCTGTAAATGTTACATATTTGTATACAGTTTCAGCTAATAATTGCAGCAATGCCTCGGCATATAGTGTAGTAGTAGTTGTAAACCCAACACCATCATTAAGCAGCAGCTTAACATCACCGGCAATTTGCAGCGGCACAGTTTTTAGTTATTATCCAACCAGCACAACAACAGGTGCATCATTTGTATGGACAAGAGCAGCTATAACCGGCATCAGTAATGCTGCAGGCAGCGGCACAAGTAATTTGTCAGAAACACTTATTAATACAACAGCAAACCCAATCATAGTTACCTACATTTATATTTTATCTGCCAACAGCTGCACTAATACAACAGGCTTCAGCACAACAGTAGTAATTAATCCACTTCCTGCTGATCCTGATTTTACACCTTATTCCACTGCTGTTTGCTCAGGCTCCCAAAATGTTTCATTCAATTTAGATAGTATTCAAAATAATGTTTCGTACTCTTGGTCAGCTGTAAATGCATCTTTAGCAACTCCATGGGGAGGAACACCAAATGCAGTTTTTAATTTCGGAACTATAAGTCCAGCGGTAATAACACTGCAGGTAACCAATTTGGTGACAGGCTGCATCAGGTTACACTCTGAAACTATTACAGTATCCGGAAATCAAGCTCCTGACCCAACACCGATTTCTATTTTAAATATCAATTGGCTTATTTGTCAATTAAATGGCTCCGGCATCACATATCAATGGGGTTATGACAGCATACCCACGATGGAATCGAATATAATCCCAGGAGCAGTTTTTCAACAATACCATGCTGTAGATTATCCAATCAGCACAAAAGAATATTGGGTGATTGTAAAAGATGGTTCCTGTTTCTCAAAATCGTATTTGAATGCATCATTTTTGAGCGTAAATGAGCCAATAAATGACAAATGGGTAAATATTTTTCCAAATCCAGCAGCAAGCATTTTAAATATTTCCAGTTCAGAGGATATTATTGCAGTTAAAATTTTTGAAATTTCGGGCAAGGCAGTTATTGAAAAACGAATACTCAGCTCTAAGAAAAACTTAACTGTTGATGTTAAAGAACTGAGTAATGGAATATATTCTGCAGAATTTGAAACAGCAGAACATCATAATTTTTTTAAAAAACTTATTATTCAACACTAAAAAATGAAAATAAAATTATTCTTTTTTTTCCTGATGATGCTTTTTGAACCTTGCTTAATTTCTGCACAGGACATCAAGGAGCTTAGCTTAGAACAAAAAAGAACAGCGATGACTACGGTTTATTCTGTTTTCAATCAATATGTAATTACTTCTAAACTTCAAAAGCAAGGTGTTAACGGCATTTCGGAACAACAAGAACGTTTATTTCTTGGGCTTTTTGAGCCAAATGCAATGGTTTGGGATGATCTTACTCCATTCGATTTCCCAAATAAAACAGAGAAAAACTCTAAAAAATCAGTTGAAAGTCTGATTACTGACTATAAAAAATATTTTCCCGGAGGAATTCTTATTAAAGTTTCAAATTCAAATATTAATTTCGACGATTTATCCAATAATGTCGTACGGATTGTGATGGAACGGAATATTTCTGGGAAATATCCAGGAAAATACTTTATAACCAACGAAGGAGCTATTTTGGAAATATTGATAAAACTATCGGATGACTTTACAACTGCAAAAATTACAGAAATCAAAAAAATTGTAGGATGAAACAAATTTATTTTAAGTTAATAAACAAATAATCCAAAACAGGAATGAAAAAAATATTTTTCTTTTTTTTCGGGCTTGTTTTTTTGGGGCTGAATATTTCTTTTGCGCAGGGCACTATGACCTTACAACAAAGAAAAATTGCCGCAAATTCCTTAAATACAATATTTAAACAATATTTAAAATATTCGAAACTTCAAAAAGCCGGCGTAATTGGAATTACAGAAGAAAAAAAAGAAGCATTTCTATCACTTTTCGAAGATGGTGCAAAGGTTTGGGATGATATTACTCCTGTAGATTTCCCAGACAAAAACTTGACTAATTCAGAAAAGACAGTTGAAGAATTGATTTCTGACTATGAAAAATATTTTACTGAAGGAGTTACAATTAAAAACTTTAACTATAATATTAATTTCAAAAATTTACCAGGTAAAACGGCACAAATTGCAATACAACGAAATATTTCCGGAAAATATCTCAGCAAATATTATATTACTAACCAAGGAGTAGTGTTGGAATTGGATATAAAATTTTCTGACGATTTTACTTCGGCAAGAATATCAGGTATTAGGAAAATCATCAGTAACCCTATACCATGTCCTTCATGTCCTGGACCAGCAATAGCCGCTGTAGTTAAAAATCCTGTTAAAGTAAAAGACCCTGTTAAAGTAAAAGACCCTGTTAAAGTAAAAGATCCTGTTAAAGTGAAAGATCCTGTTAAAGTGAAAGATCCTGATAAAATTAAACCTGAAAGATCGCCGGGTGAAAAACCAGGAATATCATTATCATTAAGCTTCTCTGGTTCGGGGAATACGTCAGGAATCGAAAAACCAGACCTATCAAAAATGAACTACAGTGAATTAATTAAAGAAAAGAATAGACTTACAGGCTTTTCTTCAAAAACCGGTATTGCTTTCAGCGGAGGACTGGATATGAATGTTATGTTTGGAAAAAATAAAAAAGCGGGCGCAGGAATCGGTTTGTTTTTTAACCATTCGCAGGCAAATTTGAATTATGATACTCTTAACCAGGAATACAAAGGAAAAAATCAAGGCGATCTTCCTGACTTTTTGCGGCTTTATACAGCTTATAATGTTTCTGAAAATATTTCAATGAATAATATAGGGCTGAGCCTTCTTTATAAATATAATGGAGGAACTTTCGGCATGGGATTTTTTGTTGATTGCGGTCCGGTTTATATTCTTTCTTCTGATGCAAGTTCGAAATACAAATCAACTTCTGATTATGAAGCAGTTTACCAAAATAATGGAAACGTTTACATATTTAACCCTTCTGATGCAATTGACAGCAACGACTGGATAATTACAAGGAAAGCATTTTTGGCTTCACATTCAGATAATCAAACAGAAACCGAATATTTTAATTCCTTAGAAGGTTTTAATGTCGGCCTTTCTAAAAAAGATGATGCTAAATCAGAAAAAATAAAATTCAAACAAGCTTACGGCGGATTACTCAGAGCCGGAGCTTCGATACCCATTGCAGAAAAAGTCAATTTTTTGGCAGGGGTAAGCTTTATGTACCTCAAAATTTTGGATAATTCGAATTATAATAAACCATTATCAGAAAAAATGGGAACTTACAATTCTATCCTTTATTCAATAAATGGAATTACTAATTTCAATTACGGAATAAATATAGGGCTTGTTATTAAATTAATTAAAACTGAAAAAAAATAAGAAAATGGGAAAAAAGAAAACTATAGATAAAGGAGTGTTTATTGTTATTTTACTGCTGATTTTTATTGGCGGAATTATTTTATTAATGCGGATGTTATTGTCAAAGAGCTGTCCGGATGGAGATTTTACTATAACTAATAAATCGCCAAGGGTAAATGAATTGGTAACTTTTAGTTTTGTAAATGCAAATGCGAAATCCTGGGAATGGGATTATGGCGACAGTTCTGCCGTAGGAACTCATTCAACTGAAACACATATTTATTTTAGGCCTGGCTCCTATACTGTTAGGTTGAGAACAAACAATTCAGCTGATTGCGATAAGGTTGCTTTTGTAGAAGTAAAAAATTCTGAAACAATTCACGAAACAAAAGTGGAGAAGGTATTACCAAAGCCGGAAATTGACGGACCAAAAATTGCTTATGCAGGGGCACCTGTTAAGTTTAAGGAAACTTCTGGTACAGCAAAAAGCTGGGAATGGTTTTTTAGTGAAACAGGCCGTGTAGATTCAAGGGATCAAAATCCTATTTATACATTTAAAGAACCAGGGCTAAAAAAGGTAACTCTGATAATCAACGGTGACAGTGAAATTGCCACATTTGAAATAAAAATTAATCCAAAACAAATTGTTTCCGCGCCTGCCAATACTAATACTAAAGTAAAACCAACTATTGAACCTGCGGTTGAAAAAGGGCCTCAAATAAATGAAGAGAAATTTATGAGTATGCTGAAAAAAATAGCTGATAGGGAAATCACCAGCGATGATTTTGATAAATATATAAATGGATATTTCTCCATGTCAATCAAAGTGAATGGTAAAGTATTTGAGTTTGGTTCTTATTTGAAACGTTTAGGGATAACCGGGGAATATACTGTAAAAAGTATTAAATTGAAAAAAGATAAAAATGGATATGTTAATGATATTGAGATAACAGAATAGATTTATTTTTCTGGTTTCCCATGAGAGAAAAGAACAATTACGAATTTTACGCAAAATAAATATCTAATTGTAAATATTTTTCAGATGCT
>CAISYK010000312.1 GCA_903889605.1 uncultured Bacteroidota bacterium | reverse complement strand
GGGGGATACCAATAAAAATATAATTTTGGCAGATAATTTTTATTCTAGGCCATGAACGATAAATCATTACTTGAATTAGTTCTTCCTCAGTTATTATTAAGAATAAAGAGGGTTCGCATACGTCTGTTTACAACAATTTGACGTGTTTTTTCTAATTTGTTTATTGCTCCTATTAGCTTTTCATACGCTATAAAACAACATTCACAATAGTGGCAAAGGCCGTCTGCATTTGTCTGTTTTCCAAAATGATTATTATCTATGCACCTTTCGTAATGGCTCTTTTCAATCTTTGCCGTTTTTTGATACATGCGTATTAGTGATTTTTTTGTCATTTTAATTTGGGTGTATAGTGAATTGCATTTTTGTTAATCTGCTCTTTGAGGCATCCCGGATAGGAATTATTTTATCTAAGTGTAAAAGCATTTCCATGCGTTTTGTTGAGCCGTCTAAATTGTCCACCCCTGCTATGTTTCTCCATGTGTAATAACCATGCAGCATGTCGTGAAAGGTTATAAAGTAGTACAGACTGTTTTTTATTTTCATTTCGAGTTCAAACATTTTGTATAACTCTTCGTATGTTGGTTTTTCGCTGTTCATGGCTATGTTTTTTAGTTTGTTAAAAATTGGAAATCCTGCATTTCGTTACCGATTTTATTTTGATTCACACGAGCATAATGCTGTTGTGTCATTTTTATATTTGCGTGTCCAAGCATTGCAGAAACGGTTTCAATAGAAATTCCGTTTGTATTAAGTGCTGTGGTCGCAAATGTTTTTCGGGCGGTATGTGTACACATTACATCGGCTCCTATGCCTGTAATCATTCCTATTTGTTTTAACAGTCTATTCATAACCTGATTCGTATAAACAGGTAACAAACCTTTGTTTGCGGTGCGCGGCAAAGTATCTTTGTCAATACTTGCATATTTTTCTATGATTGCACGGGCTTCGGGTAAAATTGGTATTGTGGAGCGTCCGCCGGTCTTTGTCCGTGAAATTATTATCCATGTTCTCCCGGCTGCATCTATTTGTATGTGTTCGGTTGAAAAATTACATAAATCCACATACGCAAGTCCGGTATAGCATTGAAACAAAAAACAATCCCTGACAATGTTTAAAGCTTGCGCTTCAAACTCTGTATTGATAAGCTTTTTTAGTTGCTCTATTGATAAAAAAACAACTTCTTTACGTGTCCCTGCCTTAAATGTTAATACGCTTAAGGGATTGGCTTGCGTGTAATCTTCAATTATTGAAAAATTAATTACTGATTTTAGAATAGTCACCAATTTAGTAGAGTACACGGAACTGCATTTTTTTACAGTTCGCATCCAGTGGTGAAAGTCTATTCCTAATTTTGCTTTTACTTCACTAAATTCTAAATCCGTTCGGTTATAATTTTTCTTTAAAAATATTTTCAAATAGTTGTAAAGCCGTTCGTATTTCTGATAAGTCTTTTCATTTATGTCTATTCCTATCAAAGTTTTTTTGACTTTCAAAAACTCTTTAAAAGCAAGTAATAGAGAGGGTTTGTAAACGGGTTTAGGAGGGAAAAACATAGCCTTTATTAAACGGCT
>CAISYK010000311.1 GCA_903889605.1 uncultured Bacteroidota bacterium | reverse complement strand
TTTTCATTGTGACTTTGAGTCAATTATTGTTTTATAATCTTAATCCAATGTCATTTAGTTAAGAAAAATAAAATGCCAACGCACTTTCTCGACTCCGCTCGAAGGGATTGAGTTAGAAATATAACCTTAACTAAACGACATTGAATCTTAATCTCTAAATAATAAAAATCTTAATTAATAATAACAATCAGCGTCATCTGCGTTCCGTTTTTTTACAGCTGAGTTTAACAAATTTTCATGAAATCAAAAAACACCATTATTGTAACCGGAGGAGCCGGATATATAGGCTCGCATACAATTATTGAACTGCTTGAAACTACCGGTTTTAATGTAGTTTCTATTGACAATTTCTCAAATTCATCTGCAAAAACTTTTGAAAGAATTGAAAAGATTACAGGCAGAAAAATTACTAATTACGAAGTTGATTTATGCAGCAAAAACAATGTTGAAAAAATCTTCGAGATCGAAAAAAATATTGCCGGTGTTATTCATTTTGCTGCTTACAAATCTGTCGGTGAGTCTGTTTTAAATCCTTATAAATATTATCATAATAACATCAGTTCACTGCTTAATGTGTTGGAGTGCTGTTTAAAATCCAACATCCCTAATTTTATTTTTTCTTCTTCCTGCTCTGTTTACGGCAATATCAGCCAGCTCCCTGTAAAAGAAGATACACCTTTCGGAAAAGCAGAATCTCCTTATGCATATACAAAACAAGCTGGCGAAGAAATAATAAAAGATTACACAACGGCTTTCAATCAGCTGCAGGCAATTGCGCTGCGCTATTTCAACCCTGTTGGAGCGCATATTTCAGGCCTTATAGGAGAGTCGCCAATAAATAAGGCTAATAATCTTGTGCCTATAATTACCAATACTGCCATAGGAAAAATTGAGCAAATGACTGTTTTTGGAAATGATTATCCTACGCGCGATGGCACATGTATCCGTGATTACATCCATGTTACCGATATTGCAGCAGCTCACATAAAAGCAATGATGTATTTGATTAATAGTCAAAACAAATCTAATTATTCCATTTTCAATTTAGGAACCGGCACCGGCGTTAGTGTTCTGGAAGCTATCAGCGCATTTGAAAAAATAAGCGGACAAAAACTAAAATATACTATCGGCAGTAAAAGGCCTGGAGATGTAATTGCAATTTACTCAGATACCGCAAAATCAGAAAATGAACTTGGCTGGAAACCTAAATTTACTTTAGAAGAAATGATGGAAACAGCCTGGAAATGGGAATTGGAGCAAATAAATCCCATTCCAACCTCCTAAAAGGGGAGGAGAACCAACATTCAATGCTAAAACAAGTATATTAACTGGGTAATGCCTCCTCCCCTTCAGGGAGGTTGGGAGTGGCTAATATATCTTCGGAAATTTAACAGGATTACTTTCAATCATCATTTCGTAAACTTTATCAAATACATCTTCAGCGCTTGGTTTAGTGCAGTAATCCCCATCTGTGCCGTAAGCAGGACGATGATCTTTTGCCGTCAAAGTTTTTGGTTCCGAATCAAGGAATTGATATGCTTCCTGTTCTACTAATACTTTTTGCAGAATATAAGCACTTGCCCCGCCCGGAACATCTTCATCTAAAACCAATAAACGATTTGTTTTCTTTATGGATAAAACAATTGAATGGTTCAAATCGAATGGCAGCAATGTCTGCACATCAATAACCTCTATAAAAATACCAACTTCTGCCAATTGTTCTGCAGCATCCATTGCAATACGGCAGCAAGAGCCATATGTAACCAATGTTAAATCATTGCCTTCCAAAATAGTTTCTGTAATTCCTAAAGCAATTTTATACTCGCCTAAATTACTTGGTCTCTGCTCTTTTAAACGATATGCGTTCAAAGGCTCAATAACCAAGGCTGGTTCATCAGCACATAAAAGAGTATTATAAAAACCAGCAGCTTGTGTCAGATTGCGGGGAACACAAACATATATTCCTCTGACAGCATTAATAATCATTCCCATCGGGGAACCGCTGTGCCATATACCTTCAAGTCTATGCCCGCGTGTACATATAATAACCGGCGCTTTTTGTCCGCCTTTGGTGCGGTATTGCAGAGTTGCCAAGTCATCACTCATTATCTGCAGTGCATATAATAAATAATCCAAATATTGAATTTCACAAATAGGCCGCAATCCGCGCAGTGCAAGGCCTATTGCCTGCCCAATAATTGTAGCTTCACGTATACCTGTATCAAATACACGTATTTCACCATACTTCTCCTGCAAAGTTACCAACCCTTGATTCACTCCGCCGATTTTCCCTGCATCCTCACCAAATATTAATACTTCAGGGTATTTAGAAAGTACAGCATCAAAATTATCGCGTAGCAGAACACGTCCATCTACAATATTTTTTTCACCCAGATACTCTGCACTTACACCCTCAACATTTAATGCATTCTGATTGGATTCGCTGTGCAGATTGGAACTGTAACGTCCGTGATCTCCTAATTTTGCTTCATACAGCCAATCAGCTAATTGTTTTTTTGAATCAATATTTTCATTTCTGATCAAACGTAATGCATATTTAGCGGCTTTTCTTATATCTTTCCTGATAGGCTCGTTTATTGCATTTAAGCCGTTTTTTACTTTTAATACTGATGATGAGTTTTTCGATTGTGAAGCTATGTTTTCAATTATAACATTCAATTCGTTCAATTCGTTTTTTATAGGACTTCGATAAGCAGACCAAGCGGCCTGCCTGGCTTCCTGCACAGCTTTTTTTGCATTTTCCTGAATTTCATCAAGTTCTTTTTCAGAAGCTAATCTGCTGTCTAAAATCCATTCGCGCATTTTTTTTATACCATCAAATTCGGTTTCAAACTGCATCCTCTCTTTAGATTTATATCGTTCATGCGAACCCGAAGTACTATGCCCCTGCGGCTGTGTAACTTCTTCAACATGAACTAACACAGGAACATGCTCTTCACGGCA
>CAISYK010000310.1 GCA_903889605.1 uncultured Bacteroidota bacterium | reverse complement strand
TAAAAAAGCGGCGATATTAATAAAAACGTGGCAGTTTTATTAAAAAAGCAGCGGTATTAATAAAAAAGTGGCGGTATTAATAAAAAAGCGGCGGTATTAATAAAAACGTGGCGGTATTAATAAAAAAGCGGCGATATTAATAAAAACGTGGCGGTATTAATAAAAAAGCGGCGATATTAATAAAAAAGCAGCGATATTAATAAAAAAGCGGCGGTCTTAATAAAAAAGCAGATATTTTTAAGAACTGCTAAAAAAAGCGAATACTAATCCTAAGAATTATGAAAAAGGGAATATTATTATTTATATGTTTTTTGTATTTTAACGTCCTATTTGGGCAAAATTTAACTACTACCCCTATTTTTTGGAGTATAAATTGTATTGCAAATAAGAAACCATTAGCTGAAGTAGAAAAATCTCTTCCTAAAGTTTACACTTATATAAGTGAGTCTAAAGAAAAGGATGGTTCAAAAACAAAGGTTTACGAAAAAAGTATTAATGGTAATACTTATTCTTTGAAGCTATCTGGAGACAAGTTAGGTTTTCTTATCTCCATTAGTTTTGAAAATCCAATTTCAGTCTTTCCTAGTTATTTTGGTGAATTTGATTCACAAGGTTACAACCTAAAGGGTTTCGCAAACAATATTGGAGTTTATGAATGCGCTAATTCAAATATAAAAATTTGGTGTAGGGAAACCGAAAAAATGGTTTGGGTTATGATATTTAAAAATTAAAATTATTAAGATGAAAGAAATTATTATTGGAAGCGATGAAATAATTTTATGGTTAAGGAAAAATAGAAAAGCTGGAAATATTTCGAATGAAATAATAGGAAAAAAAATTAGAAAGATTTTAAAAGAAAACTTTGAAATCAATCCTATTAGAAAAAATAGCAAATCATTTTGGTCGACAAAAAATAGTGAGAAAAGTATCGATAGATTGAAATTGCCAAAAACGTCAGCCCAATATTCAATAGAAATTGAGCATATAGAAAAAATATATAGTTTTTTTAATGATGAATTTTAATTAGCACCCAATCAGCGGCAACCTCTACCTAATGGCACATAAAAAATCAAACTACAATTATGAGACTCTACAGTAAAGAAGAAATGGAATTAATATTTGGTAAATATGGATTCTTCAGTGGTGAGGCAGGACAAGGATTAATTGGTGATATAAGATATTTTGGTGGTTTTGATAAATTTGATGATGCTATTGAAAATAATAATTATAAAAAAGAAAATGTTCCTGTATATGTTACCATCAGACCAAGGGGTATAGAGTTTTATTTGACAATGGGATTCTCTTCTTATCGTACAGGTATTTTTTTTGACAATTTCCAATATTGCGTTATTGAACATCAAGATCAAATTATTGAACAAAAAAGTAAATCTGTAATTGGTAGAGCGCTAATTGGAGGTTTACTATTAGGACCTGTTGGAGCAGTCGTTGGAGGAATGACAGGGGTTGGTAGCAAGCAAATTAAACTAAATGATGTAGATAATATTATTACAATTGCCTTTACTGATGAATCTGACAAAGAATACATAATTCTTTTTTCATGTACTAATAAGAAATTAAAAAAAGTACAGGAGTATTTTAAATCAAAGTTTGGTGACAAATTTAAAAAACCAAGCGACATCCAACCTAATACGCAATCAAATACAAGTATTGCAGACGAATTATTAAAATTAAAAGAGCTATTAGACAGTGGCGTGCTAACACAAGAGGAATTCGTTGAGCAAAAAAATAAAATATTAAATAACTAACGTGTTATACAAAAGGCTTGCTCAGCAGTGCAGCGGGGTTTATATGTAGTTCAAAAAAAAGACAAACAACGCATGGACAAAAAAGAATATTATTCAATTAGTGCAAAACGAAAATTACCTAATCGTTGCCCAATATTAAATTATTGCGAACGGAGACTTTTGACAATTTATTTTTTCGGGTTCCACGACATACACGACGGTAAAGATTACATTTCATTCTTAAAAGGCAAAGGTGTTATTTCAGAAGATAATATTGAAAAAC
>CAISYK010000309.1 GCA_903889605.1 uncultured Bacteroidota bacterium | reverse complement strand
GTATCCGCTCTACTTTTAGCCTGGAGAAATACAGAAAATAAAAAAAACAAAATTTATTCTCAGAATAACAATGACTCTTTCTTTGAAACGGTTGGCACACCTGGAACAAATAATCCTGATGAAATTAAGATAGGAACACAAACATGGGCTTCAAAAAACCTGGATGTAAATACTTTCAAAAACGGAGAACCAATTCCTGAAGCAAAGACAATTGAAGAATGGAAAATAGCCGGAAAAAATAAAAAACCAGCTTGGTGTTATTATGAAAACGACAACGGAAGCGGAAAAATATTCGGAAAGCTATACAACTGGTATGCAGTTGGTGACCCAAGAGGATTAGCCCCCAAAGGCTGGCATATACCCGTTAATGCAGATTGGGTTAAACTTACTGATTATTTAGGAGGAGAATCTGCGGCAAGCACTAAACTTAAAAGCACATACGGATGGATTGTAGACAAGGAACTTGTCAACCCAGAAAAAAGCGTTCTGAAAAGCAGCATAAACAACACCGGACAGCAAACAGATAAAAGCTCTGAGGAAATAAATTTTACAGCTCTTCCCGGCGGCTCACGGGATACTGAAGGTTTGTTTCATGGTGTCGGATATTACGGATGCTGGTGGTCAGCTACAGAGGGCAGTTCTTTCAATGGATGGGACCGGATAATGAGCTGCAATGAGGCTCATGTATACAGCAACACAACTAGTAAGGTTTGCGGCTTCAGCGTACGATGCATTAAGGATTGATTTATATACCATTTTACCAAAGAGGGAAATGAATTTTTGAAAATTTCAAATTCATCAATTTTATAATTCTCCATACCTCAAAATCTCAATTTCATAAATGTTTACCGACCAATTTGGCAGAAAAATTGAACTAACTTCACAGCCAAAAAGAATTATTTCACTTGTCCCATCTCAAACCGAATTACTATATGATTTAGGCTTGCGCGATGAGGTAGTTGGAATTACCAATTATTGTATACATCCGGATGAATGGTTTCAAAAAATAACCCATGTTGGAGGAACAAAAAAATTAGATTTCGAAAAAATAAAACAGCTCAATCCAGATTTAATAATTGGCAATAAAGAAGAAAATGACAAAGGCCAAATTGAGCAATTAATGAAGCATTATAAAGTTTGGATGAGCGATATTTATAACTTACAAGATGCTTTAAATATGATCGTTCAAGTTGGTTCTTTGGTTGGGAAACAACAGGAAGCGGTTAATTTAAAATTGGAAATAGAATTGCAGTTTCGAACCATCTCATATTTAACATCGAATACCAAAAATCCAAAAACAGCATATTTCATTTGGCGAAAGCCATATATAGCCGTTGGCAGCAATACATTTATCAATGATATGCTTACACGCTGCGGTTTTAATAATCTATTTGCATCTGATGCTTCTACCCGTTACCCACAAGTAAATGAATGCCTGATTGCAGAAAAAAAGCCGGAAATAATCTTACTTTCATCAGAGCCGTATCCATTCAAAGAAGCTCACATTAAGGTATTCCAATCTATTTGTCCTGATTCGAAAATATTTATTGTGGATGGCGAATTTTTTTCATGGTATGGATCACGTTTGCTTCAGGCGCCTTCGTATTTTGAAAAAATAATCTATTCTATCCAAAAGTTATGAATGAGTGAAGCCTGGCATTACTTATTTTCATAATTTAAAAGCACTCCGCCCATCTTTTTAATTGATAATATATTACCATTACTAATAATTTCAAATTAATTATTTTGAATGTGTATATTTTGAACTAATTCTTAGTAGTTTTGCTGCTGTAATCCACTCATCTGCAATGAGCCTAAAACTATCAAAAAACTGCTTTATTTTTTTTATTCTCCTGTTTATTTTTGAGAATAATTTATCTGCTCAAAAAGTAGGTGTCGTATTCAGCGGCGGCGGAGCAGCTGGTTATGCACATATTGGAGTTTTAAAAGCTCTTGAAGAAAATCATATCCCCGTAGATTACATTACAGGAACATCTGCCGGCTCATTAATTGGTTCAATGTATGCGATTGGATTAACACCAAGTCAAATTGAAGATTTGATAAAAACAGAGTCATATAAAAATATGACAGCGGGGATTATTGATGAAAAGTATGCCTATTATTTTAAAAATGTTGATGATAATCCATCATGGATAAGCTTTAAACTATCTCTGGATTCAGCACTTACAATCAGGCTGCCGACTAACGTATTAAATCCTATTTCCATGGATTTCGGTTTGATGGAATTTACTGGGGGGCCTGCAGCTGCTGCAAAATATAATTTTGATAGTTTATTTATTCCTTTTCGCTGTGTTGCCGCTGACGTTGGAAAAAAAGAAGTGGTGATTTTTAAAAACGGTGATTTAGGCCAGGCTGTAAGGTCTTCAATAGCCTACCCATTTTTCCTCCCTCCTGCAATTGTTGACGGCAGATTATTGTATGACGGCGGATTTTATAATAATTTTCCTTCCAATGTTATGTATGATGACTTTTATCCTGATTTCATTATCGGCAGTACTGTAGCTGGTAATACTCCTCCTGCAAATGAAGATAATATTATATCTCAGATAAAATCAATGTTGGTAAGTAAAACCAATTTTGATATACCATGTGAAGACGGAATAATCATTAAACCCAAAACAGATGTCAGCCTTTTTGACTTTAGTAATCCTCAGCCGACTATTGACAGTGGTTATGCAGCTACAATGCGTCAAATGGATTTCATTAAACAACACATTCAGCGAAGAGTCGACCCTGATGAACTTAAGGCCAAAAGGAATAACTTTAGGGGGAAAATTCCAAAAATTATTTTTGATAAAATTTATTTTGAAGGCTTAAACAGCAAGCAAGCAGAATATTCCCGCAAAATACTGCGTCATAAGAGCAAACAAATTAGCTTGGAAGATATTAAACAGGGATATTTCCGCCTTGCTTCCGACAACAAAATAAAGTACATATATCCAAAATCTAAATTTAATCCGGAGACTGGATTCTATGATTTATATTTAAAAATTAAGAAAGAACGCGACATTATTACTTATTTCGGAGGTAATTTTTCTAATAGACCAATAAGTCAGGGATATTTGGGAATAAAATATAATTACCTTGACTGGTTTGCGGCAGGCATATCTGCGAATGCCTATTTTGGTAAACTTTATAATTCTTTGCAGCTAAAAACCAGATTGGATTTTCCTTTCAAAATACCAATTTATGTTGAACCTAATATTACATGGAATAAATTGGATTATTATTCAAGCAGCAACGCTTTTTTAACTGATATTAAACCTGCATACCTTAAACAGAGTGAGCAATACGGTGATTTGAATATTGGGTTTCCAACAGGTAAAAAAGGAAGGTTTATTATAGGAACCGGTGGCGGGCTTTTAACTGACAAATATTATCAAACATCACAATTTACGGAATTGGATACTGCCGACCGTACGGATTTTGACATGTTCACTTCTCAGGCTTATTATGAAGTTAACTCTCTTAATCGAAAACAATATGCGAATCAGGGTGAATATGTAAATATTAAAGTACGTTATGTAAATGGGCTGGAAACAAATACTCCTGGTTCTACATCACTTGATACCGAGAAAAGATTTAGAAAATATCACGAATGGGTCACTTTTAATATAAAAGGGGAACGCTATTTTAATAGAAGAGGGACGTTAAAAATTGGCTTGTTTGGAGAAGGAGTTTATTCAACTCAAACACTTTTTCATAATTACACATCCAGTGTATTATCCTCTCCTGCTTTTCAGCCAACTCCCGACAGCAAAACACTTTTTTTAGAAAATTACAGGGCACATCAGTATTTAGCAGGAGGTTTAAAATTTGTTGTTAACTTCCGTCCAAACATTGAATTCCGTGCCGAGGGTTATATTTTCCAGCCTTTTGAAGCATTTGTAAAAACGCCTGATTTAAAACCTGATTACAGCGCTTTATTTGCAACAAAACATTATATTGGTACTGCGGCTCTTGTTTGGAGTACCCCTGTTGGTCCTCTGAGTTTAAGCTTAAACTATTACGATCAGGAAAAAAAGCCATTCTCTGTACTCTTTCATTTTGGTTATATTATGTTTAACAAAAGAGCATTGGAGTAAAATTTGCCATTTTCTTTTTTATTCGACAAAAAACTGCATAGATAATTGCAACCATTTTTTGAATTTCTATTCATTTATTTTCCCCATTTGGTCATGTTTTTTTGATATTCCGTAAGATTTTACATAAGTTTGCATCGAATTTTTAAAATCAAATTATTAACAATTTAACAGTGAACACTTTAGCAAAATAAAGCCATTCTTCATTTTGCTGTTTTGTTATTGGTAATCAGTAATTAATTAAATAATAATTAAAAATTAATAAAAAAGTATGAATGAATACGTAATTTATTTAGCTCCCGCATTAGGAATTTTGGGACTTATAGTAATGGCAATTAAATCTTCTTGGGTAGCTAAACAAGATGCCGGTGATGCCAAAATGCAGGAACTTGCCGGATATATTGCTGATGGTGCAATGGCATTTTTAAAAGCAGAATGGAAAGTGCTTAGTATTTTCGTTGTTTTTGCTGCTGTATTGTTGGCATATTCAGGAACAGTTCATGAAGTTAATGGTAAAGAAATTCATTCCAGCTGGATTATCGCTGTAGCATTTATTATTGGTGCGGTTTTTTCTGCAACTGCAGGATATATAGGGATGAAGGTTGCTACTAAAGCAAACGTGCGCACTACGCAAGCCGCTCGTACTAGTTTGGCAAAAGCTTTAAAAGTATCCTTCACCGGCGGAACCGTTATGGGACTAGGCGTTGCAGGTTTAGCTGTATTAGGACTTGGCGGATTATTCATTGCTTTCTTACAGATATTCAGTGATTTAGGACCAAATACCGTAAAAACAGCCATTGAAGTATTAACAGGCTTTTCATTAGGTGCTGAATCAATTGCTTTATTTGCACGTGTCGGCGGAGGTATCTATACTAAAGCTGCCGATGTTGGAGCCGACTTAGTTGGTAAAGTAGAGGCTGGCATCCCTGAAGATGATATCCGCAATCCGGCTACAATTGCTGATAACGTGGGTGACAACGTGGGTGATGTTGCTGGTATGGGCGCTGATTTATTTGGTTCTTACGTGGCAACTATTCTTGCAACAATTGTATTAGGACAAGAAATTGATGCTTCAGCAGATAGTTTTGGCGGTATGTCCCCAATTTTATTACCAATGGTAATATGCGGTTTGGGAATTGTATTTTCTATTATCGGTACTTTCTTTGTAAGTATTAAAGATGAAAAATCAAATGTTCAAATGGCCTTAAATAAGGGTAATTGGTAATCTATTATTATCACAACTATCGCTTCTTATTTTATAGTGATGTATATGCTGCCGGAAAAATTAAATATGCGCGGTTATGAATTCACCAACTTAAATGTTTATTATGCAATAGTTGTTGGTTCAGTTGTAGGAGCTATTATGAGTATTGTTACTGAATATTACACTGCAATGGGTAAGGGCCCTGTAAATTCTATTATTCAGCAGTCAGGCACAGG
>CAISYK010000308.1 GCA_903889605.1 uncultured Bacteroidota bacterium | reverse complement strand
TGTATTGTAACTACAAAATTATGTTGAATGAGGCGGAGGCAAATTTTTTACTCTCTCTTTTATTTTTTTATTTAACTGACAACAATTAATCAAATAAATGTAACAATGGACTCAATTATAAAAGATTGCACCATTTTGCAAAAAAATATTACCTTTATCCTTTGATGAGCTTCACATACCCCGCATTTTTATTTGCACTCTCGGCAATAGCCATTCCTATTATTATTCATTTATTTAATTTCAGAAAGTTTAAGACTGTTTATTTCAGCAATATCCGCTTTTTGAAAGAAGTAAAACAGGAAACACAGGCAAAATCGAAACTAAAACATTTATTAGTTTTAGCTGCCCGAATTTTGGCTATTAGCTTTTTAGTCTTTGCTTTTGCTCAGCCATTTATTCCTGTTGAAAACAAAAAAGTAGTTATTGGCGATAAGGTTATCAGCATTTTTGTTGATAATTCTTTTAGTATGGATGCTGTCAATAAAAATGGTACGCTGCTGGATGAAGCAAAGAAACGTGCTGCCGAAATTGTTTCTGCTTATAAGCCCACCGACCGTTTTCAATTGCTTACTAATGATTTTGAAGGTAAACACCAGCGTTTGGTAAATAAAGAAGAGTTTACAGAATTGCTCGATGAAATAAAGATAAGTCCTGCCAGTCGAAATATTTCTGAAATTGCTGTCCGGCAGATGGATTTGCTGCAGCATGAGGGAAATGAAACAAAAATTGCCTTCACCATTTCCGACTTCCAGAAAAGCATTGTAAATATTAACCAGATAAAGAACGATACAAGTATTACCTTCAATTTTATTCCTGTAACTGCTGCTCAGAAAAACAATGTTTATATTGATACCTGCTGGTTTGAAACTCCGGTCCGGCAATATAACCAGATAGAGAAACTTCATGTTAGGATAAAAAATGTGTCGGATAAAATATTGGAGAACAATTCTATTAAACTATTCATAAATGAAATTCAAAAAACACCTGCCAGTTTTAACGCGGATAAAGAATCAGAAACCGAAATAATTCTTTCTTTTGCCTCAAAAGAAACAGGTTTGCAGCATTGCCGAGTTGAATTAAATGACTATCCGGTTACGTTCGATGATAAATTTTATTTCAGCTTTCAAGTAGCAAAAAATATTCCTGTACTCTGTATTAATTCTTCAAGTACAGATATTGCAAAATCTGAAAGCCCCTATCTTGATAAGCTTTTCGGATCAGACTCTTTATTTGTCTTGAAAAATTCCCCTGAAAATAAACTTGACTATTCTTCTCTTTCCAATAATAAATTGATTGTTTTAAATGAATTAAAAACAATTTCGTCTGGTTTGGCACAAGAGCTCAAACGCTTTATGAGTAACGGCGGCAGTGTGCTGGTATTCCCTAATTCAGCAATTGATTATAATTCTTACAATGAGTTTTTATCAGCAGCAAAAGCAAATTTATTCGAAAGGTTGGATACTGCAAATACCAAAGTAGACAAAATAAATCTTGAACATGATATTTATAAAGATGTATTTGATAAAAAAACATTCAATACTACCAACCTAAATTTGCCATTGGTAAGCAAGCACTACCGCATTTCTAAAACAACCCGCAGCAATGAAGAATATTTGCTGAAGCTGCAAAACGATGATGTCTTTTTAAGTAAATATGATGTAGATAAAGGAAAGTTATATCTTTCATCTGTTTCCTTGCAGGCAGATTTCAGCAGCTTTGCTAAACACTCAATATTTGTACCCACACTATACAAAATAGGGATGAACAGTCAAAGTGCTCAGCCTTTATTTTACACTATTGGTAATGATGAAACA
Organism: uncultured Bacteroidota bacterium; assembly: GCA_903889605.1. GTDB lineage: Bacteria > Bacteroidota > Bacteroidia > 2-12-FULL-35-15 > 2-12-FULL-35-15 > 2-12-FULL-35-15. The sequence continues at coordinate 980 of CAISYK010000308.1, read as the reverse complement.
ATTGAGTGTAATAATATTTTAACCGGCGAAAATGTATTTCATATCAGCGGTTTAAATTCTAATTTTGATATAATCCCGGAGCATAAAGTAATGGATGCAAAAACCGAAATATTATTGCACAATCAGATAACAAATGCCGGCAATTATAATTTGTTCGCCGGAAAAGAATTAGTATCAGGAGTTTCATTCAACTTTAACCGTAAAGAGTCTGATTTGAATTGTTATACTGCAGAAGAACTAAAAGAACAATTTCTAAAGAAAAATTTAAATAATTTCAATTTATTAGAACCGGGAGCACAGAGTTTGAAGCAATCTTTAATGGAAATAGAACAGGGTAAAAAACTTTGGAAACTTTGCATTATTTTAGCCTTGTTGTTTTTATCTGTTGAAGGTTTGTTGTTACGATTTATGAAGTAATGGTTCACCACAGATAACACAGATTAACTCAGATAAAAAGAGGATTGCTGTCGCGATTTATGAAGTAATGGTTAACCGCAGATAACACAAATTAACTCAGATAAAAAGATGTTTTCATCCGGTATATGTCGATTTTTTATTTGTTTTTTATCTTTTAAATTTTTGAAATCTGTGGTAAAAAAAGGATTTTTAATTCAACCTAAATGACGATAATTGATTCGGATAAAATTTTAAATGATTTACCTTATGGGATTATAGGATGTGCGTTTAAAGTCCATAAAACATTGGATCCTGAATTATTAGAATCATCTTATGAGGCCTATTTGCAGTATGAGCTGATTCATGCGGGTTATATTGTTGAGCGCCAAAAGGAATTACCTTTAGTATAAATATCAAATTGGATGCCGGATACAGAATAGATTTATTGGTTAATAATTTAATTATTATTGAAGCGAAATCGGTTGATGTTCTTGCTCCTATTCACAAAGCTCAGGTTTTAACATATTTGAAATTGTCAAAAATCAAGTTAGGCTAGTAAATAAATTTCAATACAATAGATTTTA
>CAISYK010000307.1 GCA_903889605.1 uncultured Bacteroidota bacterium | reverse complement strand
TTTTTTCAATGTCGCTCATCTGCCTGAATACGTTGGCAATTATTTCATCAGATTCGTTTTCAGAGAGTTTTTGATATAGAAAAGAAGCGTCAATTTCTGTTTGTATACTTTTATTTTTCATTCAATTTTTATTAAGCAGTGCTGTATTTAAGACATAGCTTTGCGTTGGCTCAAAAATACGCTTTTTTATAGAGGAACAAATGTAAATTTAGATGTTCCATTGCCAAAGCCAGCCTTAAATTTGTCATTTAAATTTGCTGCATAATCGCGAAAATGGCCTTAACCGCAAACTTTTATTGGAAATCTAATCACAATTGCTTTTTACAAAAAGGAATCTTGTCCATAATCATTAATATCATAATGAAACAAGATCCCTCGCGAAATACTCGGGATGACATAATAGATATTGTTTTTTAGGAAAGTGAGTGGGTCAAAAGCTTTAAGATAATTTTCAATTACAATTTATTCAGGTTCAAGTCCTTATTCTAATTGATATTTTTCTTATTTTATTAAAGTTTCAGTGAAATAATAATAAATAAACTTATTGCCTTTTATAGCTGGATGATGCGTAAGGGATTGAATCGAAAATCCTTTTGCCTTTGCAAAAGATTGCAGCCCTTCGGCTCCGCTCAGGATAAACTCCAAGCCCGCCCCTTTCCTTTTTAGGAAAGGGGAACGCCCCAATAAATATTATTGAATTTAAAATTTGTAATCCTGCACACTCATTGTTTGCGGATCAAAACATAGGCAGAAATCTCTGGCAATTTATCGGGATATCATTATGAAATTCTGCAGGGAATATGCTGTACAATCCTGTAAGAGACATAAGAAACAAAAGGAGCTGCCATTACATCAATTGAGTAATGGACATGCTGAATCAATATAAAAATAGAAACAAGTATCGTTGCTGTTAAAAAATAATATTTGAGCGAACGAAATGGAATTACAAGAAAAAACAAGAACATCGTGGAAACATGACCTGAGAAAAACAGGTCTTTTGTTATTACAGTACCATTATAAAATAACCTTCCGACAAAGGGGTCATTCAGCGGAATCATTAACCCTTCAGGATTAAGCGGAACCATGTATAAACAAAAGATTCTAATTGTCACGAGCAAACAATAAGCCTGAATGCATTTTAAAAAGATAATCGGGTATGTGCTGATATTTACAACAGTGAGAATTATTACAGAATAAATCAACAAAAATATACTCACAGAAAAATCTTGAACTGGAAGCCTGTTTAAAATAGGGTCATTTATTACAAACCCTGGTGCGGATTGGATATAAGCAAAGAAAGGTGTAATAAATACTCCCAGGAATGCTAAAAAGGTAAGAGTAAAAATTGTCTGTGTTCTGAAAGAAGGGAAAAGCCAAGCTTCTTTCCAGTTACCCTTAAATGTGAAAAATGATGCGGGGAACAAGAGTGTAATGTTTTTTTTCATGATTGAAGTGTAATAATTTTATTGATGATTTTTTTCGATTCTTAATTGGTATCTGATGTATTGTAAGGTTATTTAAATTCTTGTTTTATTGAATTTTAGTTTATTGTTTTTGACTATAAATACAGAAATTTCAGCTTATATGGGGACCGTCGGATTAATGGCAGCCGTATCAATTAGTTCAAATGAAACACACTGAGAAATCAAATTCAATTTCCTAAATTTGATTTCATTTCAAGTGTTAATTTATTATCATCAGCTATTCGCTCATTTGTAAATCGGCCGTGAAATTATAATGAGCACTTACAGCCATTTTGATTTTTTATACCATTCAATAGTTTCAGTTATTCCTCTGCTTAAGTCATAGTCAGCCTTGAAATTGAATTCATCTATAATGGGCCTGGTATCGCATTTCCAGTTTACACACTCAAGTTCGTTTACTTTATCATAGTTTAAGATCGGCTGCTTTCGCGTAATATATTTTGTTGTTTCGGATATAAAAGCAATTGCACGTGCCAACGCTGTGGGAATATATATCCGGATGGTTTTTTTTCCTAATTGTTCTTTGATAATATTTCCAAGAGATTCAGCATCATACACATTTCCATCAGAAACAAAATATCCATTGTTTTCAACATTTGATTCCATCATTTGGAACACCGCTTTTACCAAATCTTTTACATAAATAAAAGTTAGTTTTTGATTTTTAAAACCGACAAAAAGTTCAAGATTATTATTTATTAGTTTGAACACTGTAAGAAGATCCTTTTCTCTTGGGCCATATACAACAGTTGGTCTTATGATGATATGAGGAAATCCGGTTAATGAGGATAAATATTTTTCAGATTCAAGTTTACTTTTGCCGTAAGATGTAACCGGCTTTGGAATGTCAGATGAAGTTATAACGTTTTGCTGCAATTTGTCTCCAGGACCATATGCGGCCAGACTGCTCATGTATATGAATTTCCCTGCCGCTTTTTTTTGTTTAATTAATACATCCGCTAAATTCTTGGTATACTGGCAATTTGTTGTATAATAATCTTTCTTTTTGAACGCTTTGGTTGTACCAGCGTTATGGATTACATAATCAAAACAAGGCAATTCCGATATTTGCCGGCCTAATAAACCGGTATCTGAAAAATTAAGTTCAATAAATTTTATTCTTGGATCAGTTAGATATTCCTTATTACTTGTCTTTCTTATTCCGGCAAATACTTCGTAATTCCTTTTAAGTGCCTCTTCTACCAAAAAACTTCCTATAAATCCATTCGCTCCTGTTATAAGTAATTTTTTCATATTAGTTCAGGTGTTTAATATAGCTTCTTCTTCTTAAATGCTGCTTATGTTCATAATCTTTAAACATTAAATAAGCACTTTCATTATTTTCCAAAGCATGGCTGGAAATAGCTGTTTTAACACCACTGTCGATATACGCCTGCATCATTTCGGAAAAGAAAATGGCGGGAACTCCTTTATTCTTGTATTCAGGTTTAACTCCTTGTAAAAGCATGTCCACTTGATTGTTTTTCCGCATAGCTTTTAAAATGTGTATAAAACCTGTTGGGTACAATTTCCCCTTTGTTTTTATAAGCGCTTCTGAAAGTGAAGCAAAGGAAATTCCGAAACCTGCTACATCATCATTGCTGTCCAAAACAAAACAGATATATGGAGGATTAATCATTGAAAAATATTGTTTGATATAAAATTCAATTTGCCTTTCTGAAAGCGGAACAAAACCGTACAAACCATTAAATGATTGATTTAAGGTGTCAAACATTTTTTTTGCATAAGGAATTATTTCTTTAGCATTCTTTGCTCTCAATGGCCTTAGGTTGTATTTCTTTTGAACTATTTGTGATATTCTTTTGATTTTTTCCGGCACCTGATCTGGGACTTTTATCTTAAATTGAACCCAGTCAACATCTTTTGAATACCCGTTTTTTTCAAGATGAGCCGGATAATATGGATAATTGTATATAACCGCCTGCGTTCCAACTTCATCAAAACCATCAACCAGCATGCCTTCCAAGTCCATATCTGTGAATCCCATAGGGCCTTGAATTTTTGTCATTCCTTTTAATTTCCCCCAGTTTTCAACCTCATTAATCAGGTTTGCTGATACATCTGTATTATCAATAAAATCTATCCAGCCAAAACGGGCAATTTTTTCATTCCATGCTTCGTTTGCCTTTCGATTTATAATTCCGGCAATCCTTCCAACAATCTTATCGTCTTTATAAGCAAGCCAATATTTTGCTTCACAAAATTCAAAAGCCGGGTTTTTCTCCTTTCTCAAAATAGATTTTTCATACATATGAAGTTGGGGAACCCTGAATTTATTGCCTGAATAAAGCTTATCCGGAAATTTGATAAAATTTGATAGCTGCTCTTTTGTTTGAACTTCTCTTATTTGAATCATTTTTAATTTATCGGTTAGTAAATATTTTCAAATTATTTT
>CAISYK010000306.1 GCA_903889605.1 uncultured Bacteroidota bacterium | reverse complement strand
GTAACGCCTGGTGCAGTTTGCAGCGCGACCCCGTTCATTTATACAGCAACAAGTTCTACAATTGGGGCTACATATACTTGGTCAAGACCTACAGTTATAGGCATAAGTAATTTAGCCGGCGGCGGTATAGGTAATGTAAACGAAACACTTATCAATACAACGCCTAATCCTTTAAATGTTACCTATATTTATGCTGTAACAGCTAACAGCTGTACAAATGGAAGCCCATACAATGTAAATGTTACTGTATACCCAACACCAACATTAAACAGCGTATTAAATCCTCCTGCGATATGCAGCGGAGTAAATTTCAGTTATGTACCAACAAGTTTATCAGGAGGTGTAACATTTGCATGGACAAGAGCGGCGGTTCCAGGTATAAGTAATGTATCAGCAGCCGGCACTCTTAATCCGAATGAAGCGCTTACCAATATTACTGCTGCTCCTATAAATGTAACTTACATTTATACTCTATCAGCTAACGGCTGCACAAATGGTACAACTTATCCTGTAGTTGTTACGGTAAATCCAACGCCAATATTAAACAGCAGCTTAAATCCAGCGGCAATATGCAGCGGTTCAGCATTTACTTATCCTGCTTCGAGTTTAACCACTGGGACTTTATTTTCATGGACAAGGGCAGCCGTTCCTGGAATCAACGAAATATCAAGTGTAGGTGCAGGTAATGTATCAGAAGTCCTTACCAATATATTGCCAACTACTGTTAGCGTTACATATATTTACACTCTAACTGCTAACAGCTGCGGAAATGTTCAGAATGTAGTTGTTGGTGTAAATCCAAATCCGCTGCTAACCAGCGTGTTAGTTCCTGCCGCTATATGCAGCGGTTTGCGTTTCAACTATACGCCAACAAGTTCAACAATAGGCTCATCATTCGCCTGGACAAGAACAGCTGTAGCTGGAATAAGTAATTTATCAGCAGTTGGTTTAGGGGATCCTAATGAAATACTTACCAATACAACTACAAACCCAGTAACAGTTACTTACGTGTATAGTATAGCTGCTAACGGCTGTACAAATCCAAGTACATATAATGTTAATGTTATTGTAAATCCAACACCAGTATTTACGGGTAATTTGACACCTCCGGGAATATGCTCCGGTACTACTTTTGCTTACACTCCGACAAGTGCAACTACTGGTGCGGCATTCGCTTGGGTAAGAGCTGCTGTGACAGGTATCAGCAACATAGGAGCCAACGGTAACGGTAATCCAAACGAAATACTTACAAATACAACTACGGCTACCGTAAATGTTACTTATGTTTATTCAGTTACTGCTAACGGCTGTACAAATGTAGCCAGCTATCCTGTGGTTGTTGCGGTATATCCAACACCTGCATTAAGCAGTTTACAGCCTGCTCCGATCTGCAGTGATGCGACGTTCAACTACTTGCCAACAAGCGCAACAACAGGAGCCTCTTTCCCATGGACAAGGGCAACTATAGCTGGCATCAGCAATATTGCCGGTCTTGGCACCGGAGATCCGAACGAAGCTCTTTACAATACAACACCTGCTCCTATAAATGTTAGCTATATTTATACAGTCAATGCAAATGGCTGTACAAGCGGACCAACTTTCACTGTAGTTGTTAAAGTAAATCCAACTCCGTTATTAACAAGCCCATTAGCATCAGCAGCAATTTGCAGCGGAACAACTTTCAGTTATTTCCCAACCAGTTCAACTACAGGGGCTGCATTTGCATGGACAAGGTCTACAGTAATAGGCATATCTAATCCTCCAAACAATGGTTTAGGAAATCCAAACGAAGCGCTTATCAATACAAGTGTAAGCCCTGCAATTGTGACATACGTTTATACAATATCAGCAAACAGCTGCACAAACCCTTCAACCTACAGTGTGACTGTTACGGTTTATCCAATACCTGTATTAACAAGCAGTATTGCACCTCCTGCGATATGCAGCGGAACGACTTTCAATTATTCACCGACAAGTTTGACCGCAGGTACAATATTTACATGGGCAAGGGCAACAGTACCTGAAATCAGTAATATAGGCGGCGGCGGTACAGGAAATCCAAACGAAGTACTTAATAATAGAGTGCTTCCACCAGTTACAAGTGCTGTAAATGTTACTTATGTGTATACATTGGCCGCTAACGGCTGTACAAGTCCAACTACCTATTCAGTTGTGGTTACTGTAAATCCGACACCTAGACTGACAAGTACTACAGCGCCTTCCGCACTTTGCAGCGGGACTACTTTTACTTATAACCCAACCAGCCAATTAACTGGAGTATTATTTACATGGTCAAGACCTGCTGTTCCAGGCCTCAGCAATATAGCAGGTTCAGGTACTATTATTCCTATTAGCGAAGTTCTTTCTCTTTCCGATACAATACCTGTAAATGTTACGTACAATTTTACATTGTCAAACAGTTCTTGTGCAAACCCAATAGTTTATTCTGTAATCCTTACTGTTAACAAACCTTGTCTCTGCAATCATGCCTTAACAAGTACATTTACTCCAGCGGCAATCTGCAGTAATACAGTTTTCTCATACACTCCTGTATGCAACACACAACCTGGCGCAACGTTCTCATGGTCAAGAGCAAGTGTTACAGGTATTAGTAATCCAGCCTTGTTCGGCAGCGGCAATCCGATGGAAACGCTTATCAATACAACGGCTCTTCCTGTAAGTGTTATATACGAGTATCAAGTAACTGCTAACAGCTGCACAAATCCGAATATTTTCATCGTTACAGTAGTTGTAAATCCAACGCCATTATTAACAAGTGTTTTGGCACCTGCGGCAATTTGCAGCGGTTCTTTCTTTAGCTATTCACCGACAAGTTCAACAGCTGGCGCATCTTATTTATGGTCAAGAGTTGCCGTACTTGGAATAAGCCAGGGTGCGAACACAGGTTCAGCTAATCCAAACGAAATACTTACAAATTCAACAGCAGGCCCTGTAAACGCTACCTATGTGTATGCAGTTTCTGCAAACAACTGTACAAATCCTACAAGCTATAGTGTTGTGGTAACTGTAATACCTTCTCCTACGTTAAGCAGCAGCCTGACACCTCCTGCAATCTGCAGCGGCACATTATTTAGTTATACTCCAACAAGTGCTACTGCTAATTCATCCTTTACATGGACCAGAGCTTTAGCTACAGGTATAAGTAATGCCGCGAATGCTGGGTCAAGCGGTCCTGGTGAAATATTATTAAATACCACAGCAGGCAACTTAAATGTTACTTATGTTTACACAATAGCTGCTAACGGATGTACAAATCCATCAACATTTAGCGTCGTTGTTACAGTAAGCCCTACACCTGCATTGAGCAGCAGTTTGACGCCTCCTGCAATTTGCAGCGGAACTGCTTTTATTTACATACCAACAAGCGGAACACCTGGATCACTATTTGCCTGGACAAGAGCGGCTGTATCTAACATCAGCAATTTAGCTGGTAACGGAACCGGCAACCCAAGTGAAATATTAACCAATACATCCGGAGCGCCGGTTAATGTTACATATGTGTATACTGTAAATGCGAATGGCTGTACTAATGCAACAGCCTTCAGCGTGGTAGTTGTTGTAAATCCTTCACCTGCATTAAGCAGCAGTTTATTCCCTCCAGCCATATGCAACAACACAATTTTCAGCTACACTCCAACAAGTGTAACAACGAATGCGGTATTTGCATGGACAAGAGCTGCAGAAGCGGGTATTGGAAATCCTGCAGGCAGCGGTATCGGCGATCCGAATGAATCACTTACTAACCTTACGACATTCCCGCTTTACGTTACTTATTCTTATTTAATAACAGCAAACAGCTGTCAGTATAATGAAAATATAGTTGTAGGGGTTAATCCGACACCAACATTAAGCAGCAGTTTAACAGTTCCCGCAATCTGCAGCGGAGCTACTTTCAGTTACATACCTACAAGTGCAACAACAGGTACATCATTTGCATGGACAAGAGCCGCTGTAACTGGAATAAGCAATTTGTCTGCCGCCGGTAACGGTGATCCAGGGGAAATACTAATAAATACATCATCAGCTCCTGTAAATGTCACTTATGTATATCAATTATCCGCAAATGGTTGTGTAAATTCAAGCACTTATAGTATAGTTGTAACCGTAAGTCCGGTACCATTGTTAAGCAGCAGTTTGACGCCGCCGGCAATCTGCAGCGGTATGGCTTTCTATTACACGCCAACCAGTATCACACCTGGTGCATTATTCTCATGGACCAGAACCGCAGTAGCAGGTATTACAAATTTGTCCGGCAGCGGCAATTTCAATCCGAATGAAATACTTACCAATACAACTGCTGATACTGTAAATGTTACATATATTTATACAGTTTCAGCTAATGGCTGTACAAACACGTCATCTTATAGTGTAGTTGTAAAAGTAAAACCAGTTCCATTGTTAAGCAGTACGTTAACGCCTCCTGCAATCTGCAACAATACTACTTTCAGTTACACACCGGCTAGTTTAACATTAGGTACACTATTTACATGGTCCAGAGCAATTGTAATCGGAATAAGCAATGCAGCGGCAAATGGTACAGGCAACCCAAATGAAACCCTTACTAATACTACCGCATCACCTATAAATGTCACTTATGTATATACTCTGTCGGCTAACAGTTGTTCAAATGCGGCAAGTTATAGTGTAGTTGTAGCGGTGAATCCAGCACCAACATTAAGCAGCAGTTTAACACCTCCGGCTATTTGCAGCGGTACTGCCTTCAATTACTTTCCGACAAGCTCAACCCCAGGTGCTTCATTTAACTGGACTAGAGCTGCAGTTGCTGGAATAAGCAATTTGTCAGGAGCTGGTATCGGCAACCCTGCTGAGATACTTACTAATACATCAGCAGTTCAAGTACCTGTCACGTACATTTACACAATATCTGGTAATACCTGCTCAAATCCGGTTACCTATAGTGTTGTTGTATTAGTTGACCCTTCATCATATGGCGGAACAGCATCAATGAGTAATATCGTTTGCAGCGGTGCAAGCGGAACACTGATGCTCAGTCTGCAAGTTGGAAATGTAATAAAATGGCAATCATCAACTGACGGCAATTCCTGGACTGATATAAATAATAATACATCATCCACTTTGGTATACAGTAATATTACCCAGACTACAATTTACCATGCAGTAGTTCAATCGGGGTCTTGTCCGGCTGTAAATTCATCCAATGATACCATTACCGTTGCTCCTGCATCTGTTGGAGGTATAATTTCTCCTCCGAATTTAGAATTCTGCAGCGGCACAAATCCGGGAGTACTTAACTTAAGCGCTTATTCTGGAAATATAGTTGAATGGCAATCATCATTGAATAATGGTGTTAGCTGGAGTCCTGTTGTCAATACAACTGCGAGTCAGCCATATAATGATATCCTTGGCGGAACAACATGGTATAGAGCCCTTGTTCAAAGCGGTGTATGTTCAAATGACACTTCTACAATATCCATTATAACTGTTAATCCAAATCCGGTTGCCGGCTTTACCTCAGACACAGTATGTTTTGGGCAATACACTCATTTCACCAACACATCAACTATAGGTGCACCTGGATACATTCACGATAGTTATTGGGATTTTGGCGACACAACTTATGTATCTACCACTGGAGTAAAACCTGTTACTCATCTTTATGATAGTTCCGGGGTATTTGAGGTAGTTCTTACGGTTACTTCTGATAAAGGGTGTTTGGATACTGTAACTATTAATGCAGTGGTTCACGCCTTGCCGAATGCTCACATTTCGAGCGGAGCCTTGTCTTTCTGTCCGGGAGGAAGTGTTGTTTTGCAGGGTGCATCAGGTTTGACTTATTTGTGGAGTACATTAGAAACCACCTCTAGTATTACCATTGATACATTGGGAACATACACCTTAACTGTCACAAATCCGGTTACTTCATGTACAAATTCGGATTCTATTTTTGTTAACGTATATCCGGTAATGGCAGCAGCAAATGCTGGTAATGATTCTACTATCAGTTTAGGAAGTTCAATCACTCTTAATGGAGCTGGCGGCGGAGTAACTTTTTTATGGTCGCTTCCAGAAGGACTTGACAATCCTAATATTCCAAATCCTATTGCAACACCGCTTTTAACAACAACGTATACTCTTACTGTAACTGATGCTAATAGTTGTGTTAGTAAAGATTCTGTAACAATTACTGTTATTGCCGATTACCAGTTGGTAATATCCAACGTAATGACGCCGAACGGTGATGGACTAAATGATACTTGGATCATTTTAAATATTGAGAATTATCCAAACACTCAAATTACAATAGTAAATGTTGAAGGGCAAACGGTTTTTGAATCACCATCATACGATAATTTATGGGACGGTACATTTAATGGAAAACCTTTACCTGACGCGACTTATTATTATTTCCTCAAGTTCGCAACAGGAGATAAAATATACACAGGTGCAATAACCATTTTCAATAATAAATAATCATATTCTCTATTCGACCTCCTTTTTGAACTGCCAATTGAAACAGCATCGTTCAGAAAGGAGGAGTAGAGGAACAAAAAAATAGAAAAATGAAAGTATTAATTCTACAAATGAAGAACGTAAGCATCATTTTAGTGATCCTTTTCTTCGCTCCTCTCTTTAATACAAGGACTGGAGGAAACGCATCTGCGCAGCAATTGCCTTTCAGCAGCGAATATTACACAAATCAGTTTGTTCTTAATCCTGCACTTACGGGCACCAAGGATTTTAGTAATGCCTTTATAACTCATCGGTCGCAATGGGTAAACGTGAAGGGAGCCCCGCAAACCAGTTATTTTACAATTGAAGCTCCTGTTGAAGAAAGGAATGTGGGATTAGGGTTGAAACTTTATTCATATTCTACTGATATTTTGAGCCAGATGGGTGCTTTTGCTACATATTCGTATAAAATAAAAGTCGGAGATGATAATAATTTATATTTAGGTTTAGCCTTGGGGATGCTTGATAATAAAATTGATTATGCAAAAGCCGTGATGCGTGATAAAGATGATCCGTTTTTTGTTGAGCAGCAGCAAAACAAAACCGTTTTTAGTGCAGACTTTGGTTTAGCATACCGATTAAAAAAGTTAGAAGTTGGTTTTGCTGCACCGCAAATCTTCGGTAATAATATGTTATATAGTACTGATAATGGGTATGTCAGGCATTTTAAATTAGCCCGGCATTATCAGGGGTCTTTAAAATATGTAGTTGATATTATTAAAGATAAACAGATAACAGCGTATCCATTAATTATGATTAGAAGCGTAAGCGGTGCTCCTTTTCAATATGATGTAAATGCCGTTGTTGATTGGAAAAAAGCTGGTTGGTTTGGGGTTACTTATCATAGTACTTATGCCCTCGCTATTAGTGCAGGTGTTCGTTATAAAAATCTTAGTTTAGGATATGCATATGATTTAGGTTTGAGTAAAGTGAAAACATACACAGGGTTATCAACCGAATTTTTATTAGGTTATACTTTTGCTAAAAAAGTAGCAGTTGCAATAGATTCATCTAAAAATGAAGTGTGGGCAGAACAAATTCAATCTTCAACGGCTATGATACAGCCAGCTGATTATGATGATGAATATTGGAATTCACTTAATAAAAATGTGGATCGCCAGCAAATATTCAACACAATTGTAGATGCTGTTATCAGCGGTAAGCTGCAGGCATATAATATGGTTACTAATGCGCCTATGTCAATTGCGCAGGTTAAAGCATCTCTAGTAAGACTTGGAGATACTCCCAAATTGGTAACTAAAAATGATATTTCCAAAGTTAGAATGAACGAAAAATGGCTGTGGGACAAAAAATCCAACAAATTAACCAAACAGGTTACCCGTATGGATTTACTTATTACTCAATTGGATGAAGCAGGTGAAGTTACAGGTAATGATAAGCCTTTGTTTTATGTAAAATTGAAGTAATTAATTTAGACTTATTTGATAGTTCCGTAAAAGTTTCTTTTATAATTATTGCTCGTAATATTTTAGTCAATCTTTCCGGAGACAGCTTTTATATTATGAAAGAGGAAAAATAAAACCATATTCTTTTATAACAAAAAACACATCATTCAGGTTCCTTTTTCATTTAGACAATAGGATTACATCAGCTATTAACATGGCAGTTTAAAGGCATGTTTCGTAATTGTTTTTTTTACATTTATCCCCCCCCCGCATTTCCAATTGCCAGATTTTCGAGTCATTTTTAATTTTTTTTATTCATTAACAGTAAACAGCTTCTCTGCGGCAAAAAAAAATTACCAAAAAATATTATTAAAATAAGAGCATTCAAAATTGTTTTATGCGGAGATTTTCACGTTAAAACATTTGTTATCTTTGATATCGTAAAGATCTTCCCGATTATATTTAAACAGCCTGCATGAATGATTTTATTTATTTATGCAGGCTGCAGAGAGCTATAAAGATTTAGGTTATATGTTATTTAGAGAAATCATAGGTCAGCAAGCTGTTAAAAAACGTTTAATACGTTCCGTAAATGAGGGGCGAATAAGTCATGCGCAATTATTTCTTGGTCCTCAGGGCAGCGGCAACCTTGCACTTGCACTTGCGTATGCACAATATATTTCATGTGCGGACAAACAGGAAGAAGATTCCTGCGGACAATGTTTGTCTTGTGTAAAGTATAATAAACTTGTTCATCCCGACCTGCATTTTGTTTATCCTGTCGCGCTTTCAAAGGATGTAAGGGTTAGTACAGACGTTGCCGTTAAATGGCGTGAAGCATTTTTGGATAATCCTTATATTACATTGTTTAGTTGGTTTGAGATGCTGGATGCTGAAAACAAACAGGCTGTGATAGGTGTTGAGGAAAGTGCAGAAATACTTCGTAAATTAAGTCTTACTACATATGAAGCAGAATACAAGATAATGATCATCTGGCAAGCTGAAAAAATGAATCAGGCAGCAGCAAATAAGCTTCTGAAAATTTTAGAAGAGCCTCCTGAGAAAACATTGTTTTTATTAGTTTGTGAAAGTGAAGATCAGTTGCTGAGAACAATTGTATCTCGTACACAGTTGATTAAAATTACGAAAATTAATGAAAGTGATTTAATAGAAGCATTGGTTGAGCGACATGGCATGCAGTATGAAGCTGCCCAAAATATTGTTCATTTGGCCGACGGTAATTATGCAGAAGCTTTATCATTGATAAATGAAAATGAAAATGCAGGGCAAAACCTTGCAAGTTTTCAAAAGCTGATGCGTGCGAGTTTAAAATTTGATCCAAAGGCAGTTATGGTATGGATTGATGAGATATCTGTTGCCGGGCGAGAGCGTCAGAAAAATTTTTTGAATTATTCACTGCATATTATGCGGGAAAGTTTGATTTTAAATTACGCTGACGAAAGTCTTGTGAAATTGGGCATAGACGAGCAAGGTTTTGTAAAAAAGTTTTCGCCGTTTATCCATTCAGATAATGCAGAGCGTTTTATTGAAGAGCTGAACAAAGCGCATCACCACATGGAGAGAAATGCAAATGCGAAAATATTATTTATGGATTTAGCTTTTAAATTCAACGAATTACTAAATTTACCAAAGCCAATTAGAAATTTGACTAATTAACAATTAAACAAATCAACAATATTGTAATAATATGGGATGTGAGGGATGTTCAACGGGAAATGACGCAGTAAGCGAAAGTCTGCCTGTAGGATGCAAAAATAATGGTTCTTGTAATATAGAAGAGGGAGGATGCAAAAAACTGAATGTATTTGATTGGCTTGAAAATATGGAGCTGCCAAATGGTCAGTTGTCATTTGATATTGTGGAGGTGCGTTTTAAAAACAGCCGTAAAGATTTTTTTAGAAACGTAAATAATCTGCAGCTTTTTGCAGGAGATGTTATAGCTGTTGAAGCTTCCCCAGGTCATGACATTGGTGTTGTTTCAATCTCAGGAGAATTGGTGCGTTTGCAGATGAAAAAGAAAGGTGCTGATTCTTCAGCAGAAGATATAAAAAAAGTTTATCGGAAAGCAAAAGCTAATGATATTGAAAAATGGCAGGAAGCCCAGAATATTGAGCAGGCAACAATGTATCGTGCACGGACTATAGCCATTAAGTTAAATCTTCAAATGAAGATAAGCGATGTAGAATACCAGGGTGATAAAACCAAAGCTGTGTTTTATTATACTGCCGATGATAGAGTAGATTTTCGTGAATTAATAAAAGTGCTGGCAGATGAATTCAAAGTGCGTATTGAAATGCGGCAAATTGGTGCACGTCAAGAGGCCGGGCGACTTGGAGGTATTGGTTCATGCGGCCGTGAGCTATGCTGTGCCACATGGCTTACTGATTTTCGTTCGGTATCTACAAGCGCAGCTAGATATCAGCAGTTGTCTTTAAATCCTATGAAACTTGCCGGTCAATGCGGTAAACTTAAATGCTGTTTAAACTATGAGTTGGATAGCTACATGGATGCACTTAAAGATTTTCCGGAAGTAAGCAATGTAAAACTTGAAACCGATAAAGGAAGAGCATTTCATCAAAAGACGGATATCTTTAAACGTACTATGTTTTTCTCTTATACAAATGAGCCTGATAATTTTATTCCTCTTCCGGTTGACCGCGTAAAAGAAATAATGGAAATGAATAAAACAGGTGTAAAACCTCCTGATTTGGAGATAAAAACTGCCGCAAAAGTGTTTGAGAAAAAACCAGATTATGAGAATGTTGTTGGACAAGATAGTCTCACACGTTTTGATAAAACAAAAAAACAGAAACAAAAAAACAGCAATCATAAAAAACGAAATCCCGCACAGGATAACAAAAATCCAAACTTAAATCTGAATCCAAATCCAAATCCAAACGCAAATGTAAAACCAAATGCAAAGCCAAATGTAAATCCGAACCCGAATCAAAGCACAAATCCAAACGCAAATCCAAACAGACCAAATACCAGCAAAAAGAATAGGCTTAATCCAAACAAACCCAACAACAGGCCTCAGAGACAAAATATTAACAAAACTCCTCAGCAGGGGCAATAAATTTTAAGTATGAAACAAGTGCAAAAAAAAGCAAGATTAGTTATAGTTCCCATATTATTGTCGGTATTGTTTTTTTCTTCCTGCGACAAAAAACGCATTTTTGAAGACGATAAAGAAATCCCTGAAGGAGGATGGAACAGCAGCAATGTTGTGAAATTTGATGTTAATATTACGGATATAGAAACGCCGGCGGATTTTTATATAAATGTTCGTAATGCTGATGGATACCCTTACAACAATTTGTTTTTATACATTAAAACATCGTTTCCAAACGGTAAAATGTCAAATGATTCACTTGAGTGTATTTTGGCGGATGAAAAAGGGAAGTGGCTTGGAAGCGGTATGGGAGATATTTATGATAATCAAATACCATTTAAGAGGAATGTCCGTTTTCCTGTAATCGGAAAATATACATTTGAAATAAAACATGGTATGCGTACAGATGTTATTCCATTGATTATGGATGTAGGGTTACGAATTGAAAAAACTAAATAATCTTAAAGATAATTAATTATAAAGTAATGACGTTTATTTTATGAATGATGTTCAAAGGACGTGCAGGCACTTGTACTTTAATATATCATGGGACTGTAAGCTTGGCGAATAATTAGGGTAAGCAAAGTTTGTTTCAAAACTAAAAGACTTTGAATTATAAGTGTATAATTTAACAAAATGATTTCTTGCTTTATAATGGCGGAAGCATCGGGGATAAAAAAATGAGCGCAGAAAAATCGAAAAAGAATAATTACAGAAAACAAGTAGTATGGTTTTGGATTCTTTTTACGTTTCCAGTTTTAGCTTTATTTCTATTTGTAATAAGTGTTCGTTTTTTTTCTAATTTGCCGGATACAGAGGCTTTACAAAACCCCAAAACTAATTTAGCAACCGAAATATTTTCCGGTGACATGAAGGTGTTAGGTAAATATTATGCTGAAAATCGGACAAATGTGAAGTTTAAAGGACTCTCTCCAAATGTAATAAATGCATTGATAGCAACTGAGGATGCTCGTTTTTACAGCCATTCCGGGGTTGACGTCCGCGCCTTAGGCAGAGCTGTTTTTGGTGCAGCTACCGGCAGCGGCAGCAGCGGCGGCGGGAGTACAATTACACAGCAATTAGCAAAAATGCTGTTTCCAAGAGAAGATCTGCATGGTTTTAGTTTAATATCCAGGAAAATAAAAGAATGGATTATTGCAGTAAAATTAGAACGTGAATATACCAAAGAAGAGATAGTTGCGATGTATCTCAACAAGTTTGATTTTATTAACAGCGCAGTTGGAATAAAATCGGCGTCGCAGATTTATTTTGGCACAACTCCCGATTCACTTCATATTGAACAAGCGGCAATGCTTGTAGGGATGGCAAAAAATCCATCTCTGTTTAATCCAAATCGTTTTCCGGATAGGGCGAAAGGAAGGCGGAATACTGTGATTGTACAAATGAATAAATATGGCTATTTAACAGACCAGCAAAGGGATTCACTTCAAAAACTTCCGCTTAAATTAAATTTCCATCCGGAAGATCACAACGATGGTTTAGCTCCTTATTTCAGAGAATATCTGAGGGATGTATTTATGAAAAAATGGTGCGAAGAGAATCCAAAACCTGATGGTACAAAGTATGATATTTACCGTGATGGGCTGAAAATATATACCACCATAGATTCCCGCATGCAGCGTTATGCTGAGGCTGCCGTAACTGAACATTTAAAGGACCTGCAGGCATCTTTCTTTAAAGAATGCAAACAAAAAAGAAATGCGCCGTTTGCCTGGAATGTTTCCAAAGATGAAATTAAATCAATAATGGAGCAGGGGATGAAGCGTTCTGACCGCTACAGGATGCTAAAAAAAGCAGGAATGAATGAGTCTGACATTGAAAAGAAATTTAAGATTCCGGTTGCAATGACCATTTTTACTTGGAATGGAGAGAAAGATACAATAATGACGCCATGGGACTCTATAAGGTATTACAAAGGTTTTTTACAAACAGGTTTTATGTCAATGGAGCCGCAGACAGGTTATATCAAAGCTTGGGTTGGCGGAATAGCGCATAAATTTTTTCAGTATGATCACGTTCAGATAGGTCATTCACGGCAGGTAGGTTCAACTTTTAAACCATTTATTTATGCACTAGCCATTCAGGAAGGGTATTCGCCATGCTACCGTGTTCCTAATGTTAAAACATGTATTGATATGCCTGATGGGCAGCCGGTATACTGCCCTGATAATGCAGGAGGGGAGGAGAAATTAAATGGAAGAATGCTGACGCTTCAGCAAGCTCTTGCTTATTCAATAAATTATATTTCAGCATACCTGATAAAACAATTCGGCCCTCAGGCTGTGGTTGATATGGCTCGAAGAATGGGTGTAGTAAGCCCTATTGATGCTGTTCCTTCAATCTGCCTGGGAACTCCTGAAATATCAGTTTTTGAAATGGTAGGAGCCAATTCTACGTTTGCAAATAAGGGTACATGGATTCAACCAACTTTTGTGACGCGTATTGAGGATAAAAATGGAAACGTATTGACAGATTTTTTTCCGCGGACAGAAGAAGTATTAAGTGAGGAAAAAGCATACGTGATGCTGCAGTTAATGAAAGGTGTTGTTCAAATCGGCACGGGATGCCGGTTAAGATATAAATATAAATTGACGATGCCGATTGCTGGTAAAACCGGCACTACGCAGAATAATTCTGATGGCTGGTTCATGGGCATTACCCCTGATTTGGTTTCAGGATGCTGGACGGGAGCAGAGGATCGTGCAGTACATTTTGACCGCACAGAAATGGGACAAGGCGCAAGCATGGCTCTTCCAATTTGGGCAAAATATATGCAAAAAGTATATGCTGATAAAACAATCAAAATTTCGAAGGAAGAGTTTGATAAACCAGTAAAAAAAATGGATATTGAAATGGATTGCAGCAAATACAATAAAGATTTCGAAAAGGGGGTAGAAAGTATAAATTCAGAAGAAACTTTTTATTAAAAAAACGTTGGTCATTTGCACTTG
>CAISYK010000305.1 GCA_903889605.1 uncultured Bacteroidota bacterium | reverse complement strand
TTTAGGAATATGGATTCACTTATCTGTTTTCCATATTTCTTTGATTCGTATATTCTTATTGTCAATATTTCGTAAATATTTATAATCCTATTTCTTTTGCAATATTAACTTTTAAAATTTCTGAAGTGCCTCCGCCAATAAGTGTAAACCTGGAATCACGAAGATATCTTTCAATATTATAATCAACAGCATAACCATAAGAGGCAAGAACACGCGAGGCTTGATCGCAAATATTTACAGCACATTCTGAAGCATAAAGTTTTGCTATCATTGCTTCTTTTTGCCGCGGAAGATTTTTATCACTCAATGTAGCAGCATACATAACGTAATGCTTTGCAGTTTCTAATTGAACCACCATATCAGCAAATTTCATCTGCATTGCCTGAAATTTACCAATCGGTTTCCCAAATTGGGAACGTTCGTTCGCGTATTGCAAAGCATCTTCATAAGCTGCTGTCGCCACTCCTATTGCGAGTGCGGCAGTCATTATTCTTATTTCAGCTAGAATTTCTTTAAGGCATTTTGTTCCTCCTCCGATTTCTCCCAACAAATATTTTTTAGGAAGCACAACATCAACGAAGGCAACTTCGCTGGTTACAGAAGCACGTACTCCCATTTTTTCAATGCTTTTGCCAATCAATACGCCTTTCAAATTTGAGGGCACGAAAAATATTGATAAATGCTCATGGTTATCAGTACGGGCAAGTACAGTGAAAAAATCCGCCACAGGTGCAGAGGTAATCCAGGTCTTTTGTCCGTTTAAAACAAACCCTTCTTCAGTAACTTTTGCAAGAGTTTTTATTGCCATCAAATCGCTGCCGGCATTAGGCTCAGTCATGCAGATACCGCCGATTTTATTGCCTTTCAATGCGTCATCAAAATAATTTTCTCTGATTTCTTTATTGCCGAAGCGATATAAGAAATAAGTTCCCATCAGGGACTGCATTGTGCATACAGCAGCGAGAGACAATGAACCTCTGGCTATTTCAATTACAGCCAGTGAATATGAAACAATATCAAGGCCTGTCCCGCCTGCATCTTCGGGATAGCGCATTCCAAAAAAACCTAAATCACCCGCTTCTTTAAATAATTCATGGGGGAATTTTTTTTCTTCATCCAGTTTTGCAGCAACAGGTTTTACCTTCCTGTCAGCAAAGTCTCGGAATGTTTGCTGAATTTGTTTTTGTATTTCGCTTAATTCAAAATCCATGTTTATTTTATTTCTTCAAAATTTCTTTTTAGAAAATGACTTAATCATTGTTGTCAATCTGTCAAGCCCAGCAATTATATTATATTCAGGAGGACCAAACGAAAACCTGACCCATCCATCAAAATCGGATTTTGCTTTTTTCTTTTTGCCCGGCTGAATATCAAAAAAATATCCGGGAACGGTCATTACTCTGTGTTTAAGGGCTTCAAAGAAAAATCGTTCTGCGGTATTGATTGGTTTTGGCAGATTTGAAATATTTCCCCATATATAGAAAGTTCCTTTTACCTGCGGTAAACATTCAATACCCGATTTTGTAAGCGCTTCAATCATTATGTTTCTTTTCCTGCTGAAAA
The DNA here is from genome assembly GCA_903889605.1 of uncultured Bacteroidota bacterium. Lineage (GTDB taxonomy): Bacteria > Bacteroidota > Bacteroidia > 2-12-FULL-35-15 > 2-12-FULL-35-15 > 2-12-FULL-35-15. The sequence goes on along the minus strand of CAISYK010000305.1, from coordinate 2,944 downwards.
CTTTCCTTAAGGCTGTAGTTTCTTTTGCGGCATAATTTTCCTGAAGCACTTTTATTGCGGCTCTTGTCATAGGCTGGCTGGGGCCTCCGTCAATAGCACTGGCAGCACGATTAAGGATATCTATCATATTCTTTGGCCCGACAGCCCATCCAATTCTCCATCCCGGATAACGAAATGATTTTGTTAACCCATCAATTAAAATTACCGGAGCTTTGTTTACATCGTCTACATATTCTGCAGCTGAAACAGGCCTTTTCCCTGGTTTTCCTTTTTCGAATATGAATTGAGAATAGAACTCATCCAAAATCAATGTGCAGTTATTCTTTGATGCTGCCTGAACATAAGTTTTCAAATCATCACCTTCAATAACATTTCCTGTTGGATTACATGGATTGCTGATAAGGTAAGCATCCAGTTTATACTTTTTAATTGTTCTCTCAAATTCGTTTGCAGGAATATCAAAAGCATTTTTCCTAGATGTTGGAATTTGAACCGGTGTAACGTGCCCTTTCTGATAATTAATCATATCTTCATAGGCAGTATAATCAGGGGTTTTGTAACCAAGTCTGATTTTGTCCAAAGAAGCAAAGATTCTTGTAAGGACTAATCTGCCGCCCATAGCGATGCTGACATTTTCGGCAGTATATTTTGAAGAATGTTTTTTTCTGAACAAACGGTTATAATGTTCAGCTATTTTTTCACGAAGCTCCTGTGATCCGCCAAGCGGTCCATAGGCCTGATCGCGTGGTTCGATGTCGAATGATATTATTCTCTGAGGAGCGCCTTCAATTTCACCAATTTCGGGCTGTCCCTGACCGAGATTTGCCCATTCCGGATTACCATTATAATAACCCAATTTCATTGCCTCGGCAACTACCCATATAACACCCATGTACGGCACATCTCTGAAAGCACCGTTTGATGAATCTCTTTTTTGTGTTTTTTGTGCTGCCATTATTCGGGAATTACAGCCATAGCTTCAATTTCAATAACTGCAGGATGATCTAATAAATCAACCACGAAAATCATACTCATACAAGGATAATGGTTTCCCATTATTTCTTTCCATATTTTCCCTATTTCTCTTCTTGATGCTAAATACTGTTCTCTGTCTTTGCAGAAGCATGTCATTTTACAGATGTGTTCAGGTTTGCCGCCTGCTTTTTTTACAATTGCAACAATGTTCTTAAGAGCCTGTTCAAACTGAGGAGCCAGTTTATCACTAGCAAATTTTTCTTCAGGTGTCCAGCCCACTTGCCCGGCTAAAAAAAGTGTTCTTCCTTTTGCTGCAAGTATTCCGTTTGAATAACCTTTAGGAATAGGCCATCCATCAGGTAAAATAGTTTTGTGACTCATAGTTTAAATATTTTAATTTTATTCATCTTTTTTATCTCTAGAGTATTTAATTACAATTGAAGGTATTTTTAATGACTCCCCATCCTCTAGTTTGGAAATAATTCTTCGATTATCAATAGCAGGCTTATACTCTGGATCAATTTCAATTGCTTTATCCAATGCCTCTAATGCTTTTTGTTTATTTCCCATTTTGCCATAACAAATCCCCATATTGCCGTATGATTGGGTGTGGCGGGAATCCATTTCAAGAACTTCCTTAAATTTATGGATAGCCTTTTCACACTCCCCTATATTCATATAATCAAATCCTTTTTTAAATATTTTTGCAGAGTGCAGAAATTCATTAAGTGTTAGCCCGCTGGTTTTTACAACATTTTCAAGCATTTCTTTTGCCTCAACAACATAATAATCCTCCATATCACCATATTTTACTACTTTTTGGTAGCACTCAATCATTTGCTCAATTTCCAGTTTTTGTTTGTAAACCATTCCTTTATTAAACCATGCTTCCACATGATATGGGAAAATTCGAGTAGCTGTATCAAAAGAAACCAATGCCTCATCATACCTCTCCTGCAAAGAATAAAGTGCTCCAAAACCAAAGTAAACAGAATCATGGTCAGAGTTGTCAATTAATAGTTCGGATAGCATTTTCTCAGCTTCCAAATAATTCCCTTTTTGGGCATAACCTAATGCAGCGTTTACTGCGGAATCCACCTCAGGTGCAATTCTTTTAAAAAAATGCGGTTCTCCTTTTTTCTCTTTTTGTTTTTCTTTTAGTTTTTGAAAATATTTTTCTATTGTTCTTTGTTTTTCCTTTTGCTTTTCATCCTTGTCGGGTTTTTCTGAAGCTCGGCTTTTAGCGTCTTTATAATACGTACAGCCAATACATTCTTCCTTACGAATTTCTATACAACATAAAAAACAAATTTGTTCACCGTCTTTTAATTTACACGAACGCTGACTTTTATTTTTAGAACAGACCGGACAAATTCGTTTCATTTTTTCTTTGTCTTAATTTTGTCTTTAAAAAATTTATAGTGCTGTTTTATCCGTTCTATATAATTTTCATCTTTTAACGCTGTTGAACAAACCATTTCTAAAATTTTATCAGCGTATTTCGATTGCGGACTCATCAAATTTAAAGAAGGGCCTTTCAGCTCATCAACTTCAGATTTATCATAAGCCCCAAGCCATTTAGCATAAAACTGACGGCTTTCCCAGCCAAAATTTATTACTGCTATCTGACTATTATTTTTTCTGGAGATCACCATTAGCATAGTTCTGCGACAATCGCATTTCCGATCATTGCAAAATGATTCCACCAAAGCATATTCGTCAGCAGGTAAGCCAAAACTATTATTAGAAAAAGTCGTTACACATCGCGTTTCCTTGGTTGCCAAGTCAGGAAAGTATTGGTGAAATGGTTCGTAAAACATGACTATTTAAGTTTTTGTTATACCTTAAATCCGCAAGAGTTGTTGAAAAGAAAGAGGAAAAGTCAGTAAAACTAATGCTTTAAAGACTTTTCCATTTCAATTATTTTCACCTATTTTGGTGAAACATTTTAGCGGATGAAAATTACAAC
>CAISYK010000304.1 GCA_903889605.1 uncultured Bacteroidota bacterium | reverse complement strand
GGTATTGTGCAGAAATGTGCTTATTTATTTTGATAAAAATTTACAAAATAAAGTGCAGAAGCTTTTTTACAACAGCCTCATTAATGGCGGTATTTTATGTTTGGGTTCAAAAGAAAGTTTACGCTTTACGGAGTTTTATGAAGCATATACTGAGTTAGATAAAAAGCAGCGAATATTTAAAAAGAAATATTAAAAAAATATGTACAGATAACGAATCTTTATGCAATGTCTTTTAGGTAAGGAAATTAAATGCTCTCACACTTTCTCGACTTCGCTCGAAATGACTACCAACACAGTAAGTTATAGCGAAGTCGAGAACCGTGCATGAGAATATTTTGTTAAAATATACTCTTAGCTTGAATTCTGACACTGATTGACATTAAGAACAATTCCTCATTGAAAAGGGGGGCAGGGGGGATTAAAAATGAATTTCGAAGCAATTGTAATAGGAGTTTCATCAGGAGGAATGAACGTGATGAAAATTATGTTTTCACTTTTGCCTAAGGAATTCAGCATTCCGATTATTATTGTGCAGCACATGAGTGCACATTCTGATGGTGAGTGGATAAAAATATTAAACGATAAAAGCGGACTCAATATGAAAGAAGCGGATGAGAAAGAAAAAATTGGAAAAGGAAATGTTTATATCGCTCCGCCGAATTATCATTTGCTGATTGAAAGGGATAAAACTTTTTCCCTTACAATAGATGAACGGGTAAATTTTGCAAGGCCATCAATTGATGTCCTGTTTGAATCTGCTGCCGAAGCTTATAAAAATAAATTGATTGGAATAGTGCTCACAGGCTCTAATAATGACGGTACAAAAGGCATAAAACGAATACAAGAATGCGGAGGTTTAACAATTATTCAAAATCCGGAAACAGCAGAATCGGCATATATGCCTAGATCCGCGATATCTGTTATTCAGCCTGATTATATTTTATCGCTGCAGGAAATAATTAAATTATTAATAAAATTAGATAAACAATAATACTGATCCTTATGAATTTAACAATCAAAAGTAAATTAATTGGAGGGTTCACTATCATTTTAGCGCTGCTCATTTTCATGTCATTTTTTATGATTGGTAAATATTCAGAATCCAATGACCGATTGAAAATTAGTGTAGATTATTACTCCAAAAAAATAAACCTCTCCAATGAATTGATGATTGCTGTGCTGCAAGCTGGCCGGCATGAAAAAGACATTATTCTTGAAAAAGATCTAATTCAAAAAGATGTTTTTAAAAATCTAATTTATTATCAATTAGATATTATCGATAAAAAAACAGCAGAGCTGCAAGAGTTAGTTGATGGAAAAGGAATTCAAATTTTAAATGAATTTAAAACCACGTGGACAGGCTACAAAACAGATCTCAGCGATGTCATTTCATCAGCAATGAAAAATGAAAACGAGAAGGCTTTTGATATCTCCATTACAAGAGGATTAAATACGAGAGATGCTGTAATTAGTCAGTTAGATCGTCTCATTATTAAAAATGAAAAGAGCATGGAGGTCGCTAAAATAGAAAATAATACGAGTTATAATTCTGCCTTAAGTATAATTATCGCCCTGATTATTGTGAGCGTCCTGCTCGCAGTAATTATCTCTTATTGGATTATTCAGAGCATTACAAAACGAATTTCAGTGATAGCAAAAGAAGCCGAAAAAATTGCCAGCCGTGAATTTACAAATGACAAACTGGAAGATTCTACAAATGATGAATTAAAACCTTTATTTAATTCACTGGTAAGTGTGAATGAAAGTTTCCGCGAAATAACCGAAAATGCCAACAATGTTGCTTCCGGAGATTATACCGTGGACCTGACACCTCGCTCAGATAAGGATATCTTAGGTAATTCTCTAAAGAAGATGACACGCTCACTGCGTGAAACATCAGCCGCAAATGAAAAACATAATTGGTTAACTGCCGGGCAAAATCAACTCAACTTAACATTAAAGGGAGACCAAAGTATAGAAGAGCTCGCAGGTAATACCATTAGTTTTTTATGCACATACTTAAAAGCGAACATAGGGGCTATTTATCAGTTTAATGATAAAGAAAGCGCATTGATGCTTAGCGGACAATATGCTTTTTTGTCTCCAGAAGAAACCAAACGAAAATTTAGACTAAATGAAGGGTTGATCGGTCAGGCTGCACGGGAGCAAAAACAAATTTCTTTGACAGATTTAACCGAAGACCATATCCGCATCACGTCATCCGTTATGAATGCCAAACCAAAGCATTTGCTCATTACTCCATTTTTGTTTGAAGGTAAAACGGCAGGTGTAATAGAGATAGGAAGTCTTAGTGATTTCAGCGAAACGGAAAAGGAATTCATAAATGCCTCTATGGACAGTATCGCTATTAGTGTTAATTCAGCAGTTTCAAGAAAACGAATACAGGAATTGCTTGAAGAAACGCAGGTTCAGACTGAAGAACTTCAATCGCAGCAGGAAGAGCTGAAACAAATGAATGAGGAGCTGGAAGAACAGGCTCAAAATCTGAAAGCTCAGCAAGAAGAATTACAAATGTCAAACGAAGAACTGGAAGAACAGACCCAGTCATTGGAAGAGAAAAACAAAGAGGCGGAAGCTTCAAAAAATGACATTGAACAAAAAACAAAACAACTGGAAATAAGCAGCAAGTATAAATCAGAATTTCTTGCAAACATGTCGCATGAGCTAAGAACACCGCTTAATAGCTTACTTATTCTGTCGAAAGATTTATCTGAAAACAGAAAGAAAAATTTAGATAGCGTTCAGGTTGAAAGTGCGGAAATAATTTATAAAAGCGGTCATGATCTGCTTGTATTGATTAATGAAGTGCTTGACCTCTCCAAAATTGAATCAGGAAAAATGTCAATAAATATTGAAAGGGTATCACTGAAAAATTTTACAGATGATCTGATGCGCGATTTCAAACACCATGCTGAACAAAAAGGATTGAATCTTACATGCACATTGGATAGTGGTCTACCCGAATCTATCAGGACTGATTCACAACGTTTGAATCAGATATTGAAAAATCTTTTATCCAATGCTGTAAAATTTACGGAAAAAGGATGTGTAAGTATAAATGCGGCCCGAAATACTGAAACTACGTTGATTATTTCCGTTACCGATACTGGGATAGGAATAAGGGATGACAAACAAATGCCGATATTTGAAGCCTTTCAACAGGCTGAAGGAGGCACTTCCAGAAAGTATGGAGGTACAGGTTTAGGTCTCTCCATTTCCCGTGAACTCGCAAAATTATTGGGAGCTGAAATTAAGCTGAACAGTAAATTAAATGAAGGATCTACTTTTTCCCTCATTATCCCTCTGGAAATACATCCCGAACAGGAGTCTTTAATAACAAACACAAGGAAAGAATCTGTATTGTATAAACCCGGTTCTGAAAACAATATTAAATACGTGAATTATCCAGCCATAGCTGATGACAGAGATACTATAACCGGGGATGATAAAGTAATACTCATTATTGAAGACGATCTGAAATTTGCCTCTATACTATTAAAACAAGCCAACAATAAGGGATTCAAATGTTTGTCGGCATCAACTGGCGAAGATGGTTTATTGCTGGCTGCAAAATACAAACCGCGGGCGGTCATTCTCGATATGGGGCTGCCAGGTATCAATGGGCATAGCGTATTGCGTGAATTAAAAGCAAATCCATCCTTAAGGCATATACCGGTACATATTATTTCTGCAAATGAACGTTCGCTGGAATCGATCAGAGAAGGCGCAATAGAGTACCTGATGAAACCGATAGATAAAAAAGAACTGGAAGAAACATTTACAAGAATTGAAAATTTTATCAGCAGAAAAATTAAAAATTTGCTGATCATTGAAGACAATGAAAATTCCAGAAAAGCAATGCGCATACTAATTGGCAATGGCGACGTAAAATGCTTAGAGGCAGGAACCGGAGAAGAGGCTCTTGTAATGTATGAGCAGAATCAAATAGATTGTATTATTCTGGATATTGGTTTGCCCGATATGAGCGGGTTTGACCTTATCCATAAACTGGAAGAATTAAAAAACCATGACATACCGCCTATTATTGTTTACACCGGCAAAGAGCTTACAAGAGAAGAAAACAATGAACTTCAGAAATATGCCGAGACCATTATAATAAAAGGTATAAAATCGGAGGAGCGATTACTGGATGAAACCGCACTTTTCCTTCATAGAACGATAAGTAATTTACCGAAGTCAAAGCAAATGATCATAAATAGTCTGCATGATAAAGAAGCTGTATTTCATTCAAAAAAAATATTATTGGTAGATGATGATATGCGGAATGTATTTGCACTATCCAAAATATTAAAAGAACGGGGAATGGAAATTATTAAGGCAGAAAATGGACAAAATGCTCTTGAGATGCTGGTTACACATCCTGATATTGACTTGGTTTTGATGGATATAATGATGCCCGAAATGGATGGTTATGAGGCAATGAAAATAATACGGTCTCAGATAAAATTTAGGAACCTGCCTGTAATTGCACTTACTGCAAAAGCCATGAAGGAGGATAAACAAAAATGCATTGATGCAGGTGCCAATGATTACATAACAAAGCCTATTGATGTAGAACGCCTGCTGTCATTGATGCGTGTTTGGCTGAGTAGATAGTTTTTGAGTTATAAAGTTGAAAGTTATAAAGTTAATTAACTCTTGCCAATTTTACTATTTATTTAATTTACCAAATACTAACCTAAAAACATTGTACTTGTTTGACTTTCAAACTTTAAACTTTTAAACTTTATAACTTAATTATAATGAAAGCAAACACCATTGTTAAAATTTTAATGGTAGATGATAGGCCAGAAAATTTGTTTGCTTTGGAAGTAATTCTTTCCAACGAGAATTATTTATGTATGAAAGCAAGTTCAGGCAATGAGGCATTAAAAATCCTTTTGCACCAACAAGATTTTGCTATCATATTGATGGATGTACAAATGCCCGAGATGGATGGATTTGAAACAGCCGAATTAATCCGCGAAATAGAAAAACTAAAACATGTTCCTATTATTTTTTTAACTGCCAGCATGGATAGTCCTTTACATATTTTCAAAGGGTATCGGGCTGGTGCTGTTGATTATATGGTTAAACCGTTTTTTTCGGAAATATTAAAAGCAAAAGTGGCTGTTTTTGTTGAACTGCATAAAAAAAATCAGGAATTACTAGTTCAGGCAGAGGAAATGAAATCGCTTAACAGCCATATTAACGAGCGAATAAGATTTGAAAATGAATTGATTGAAGCGAAGAGTAAAGCCGAAAGTGCCACACGAATAGCAGAAGACGCTGTGAAAGCGAAGCAGCAATTTTTGTCAAACATGAGTCACGAAATGCGCACACCAATGAACGCAATTATCGGATTTACAAAAGTTGTTCTTAAAACATCTTTATCGCCAAAGCAAAAAGAATATTTATCGGCCATAAAAGTGAGCGGAGACACATTAATAGTGCTCATTAATGACATTCTGGAT
>CAISYK010000303.1 GCA_903889605.1 uncultured Bacteroidota bacterium | reverse complement strand
TTTAAATAATTGAATTTTTATAAAAATATTTCAAAAACATTTCATCCTGATTCAAAATATGATGTAACGCCTGTTAAACCGGATGATATATCACCAGTTAAAGAAAAAAAATCAAAAGAAAATACAACAAAAAATAAAAACGTTTTAAGCAGCGATTCAAGTGATCTGAAAAAAGCAAAAACTGATTTTGTTTTAAATGCAGATTCTTTAAAAAATTATTCTGCAAAAGATTCTTCAGCATATACTGCTAATCCATCATCAGAAGATATAGTTGTTAAAAAAGATGAGCTGCTTTCTACTAAAACATTGGAAGTAATAAATTTGAATTCCACTGCAAACCGCATGAATTCTAAAGATTCACTGCTTCAAAAAGTAAGCGGAATTAAAGACGAAAAAAACATTCCAAAACAATTTATTAATATTGAACTATGGCAGTCTCCTTTGAATTATAAAGGTTATAAAATGAGCAAATACAAAATTTCATTGTATGGTATTGATTCCTTTGAAGGATTAAAAGTTTATGCTGCTGATGATGATATTTATGTAAAACATGGAAATATTGTTTATAAACTTGAGAATTCAAGCGAATTCAGGCCTTATGAACATATCACTGAAGAAAGCATAATAAACAGACTAAAATAGTGAATTTAATATTACTCAAAAAATGCAGATCCTAATGGAATCTTATATAAAAAAGGTATTTCCTTTTTGAGAATCTCTCGGAAAATATTTCCTTCTATTTGAAATGTAAATGACTGAAATCAATGGAAATATCATTCTATAAATATCACGGAACCGGTAACGATTTTATCATCATTGATAACCGCAATTTAAAGTTTAACCGTGCGGATAATACTGTTGTTGCTAAACTTTGTGACAGGCGTTTCGGCATTGGTGCCGACGGCCTGATGCTGCTGCAAAACAAAGAAGGTTACGATTTTGAAATGGTATATTACAATTCTGACGGCAATGAAAGCAGCATGTGCGGTAATGGAGGCCGATGCATTGTTGGATTTGCAAAAAGTTTGGGTTTAGTAAAAAAAATATCGCATTTTATTGCTGTTGATGGTGAACATGAAGCTATTGTAAAACCAGGTATTATAAGCCTAAAAATGAAAGATGTAGACGAAGTGGAACTGAATGCGGATTATTTTTTTTTGAATACAGGCTCACCGCATTATGTAACATTTATAGATGATGCAGCCTCTTACAATGTATTTGAAGAAGGAAAAAAAATCCGCAATAATGATCGTTTTAAAGGCAGCGGAACAAATGTTAATTTTATTGAAAAACAAAACAACTATTTATTTGTCCGCACTTATGAACGCGGTGTTGAAGGGGAAACCTATTCATGCGGAACAGGTGTTACAGCCGCCGCTTTGACAGCAGCTATTAAAAATGTTTCAACAGCGAAAGACTATTGTAATATCAAAACATTAGGCGGAAATTTAAAAGTTACATTCCATAAACATGAGGACAACTCATTTACCGACATTTGGTTGGAAGGGCCTGCTGAATTTGTTTTTAAAGGAGAAATTAATATTTAGAGTCTGACAATAATGTATAAGTTTCACATAAAGGGCGCAAAGAAAAAACAAGCAACGTCTGAAGTGTCTGAAAATTATCCATCATAATAATTAATCACAAAATAAAATCTTAATGAAACTGCAGGGAAAATATATTTCACTTAGGGCTATAGAACCAGCTGATATAGATGTTTTGTATAAATGGGAAAATGATACCGAAACTTGGAGCGTAAGCAATACTCAAACTCCATTTTCACATTTTGTTTTGGAGCAGTATATAGTCAGTGCGCATCAGGATATTTATACAGCAAAACAATTGAGATTAATGATGGATATCTCTGCTCCCTCTTCTTCTCCATCTCAAAATGCGGGTTTAAGCCGTACTATTGGATGTATTGATTTATTTGATTTCGATCCT
>CAISYK010000302.1 GCA_903889605.1 uncultured Bacteroidota bacterium | reverse complement strand
TCCTTTAATATCATAAACTACATATAAATTGGACAAACACGTTTCTTGGCAACAAATATTACCTCTTTTTTGAAAATGTATATCACCGAAATTTCAAACCCGCCTTTATTATTTGTTGCTTCTGTTAATTTCGAAGTATTTACATCATAACTTAAGCCAACATTAAAGTTACGATATTCCATATTAGCAGCAACAATAAAAGCATCTTTCAAGCGGTAAAAGCCCCCAAGCGAAAAAGCAGTTACCGCACCATTTACGGGCATCAAATAGTATTTCCCAAACAAACCCACAACTGTCTCCTTAAATTTTCCCTGACGCTGGTATAAAAATGTCGGCAGCAAATCAAATTGAGCAGCTGCAGGAAATTCAGCGATACCGTTAATTGTTGTTTTTATGTCCAGCCGTATATCTTTATCATTGAAAAAAGATTGCTTCGGCATGTTTAAATGAAAGGCAGAAAGTCCTATACTTGCCTGAGTTCGCTGTGTTTTCCTCCACAAATAAGTGAGACCTCCACCCAGATCAAAATATGTAATTCGGGTCTTACTAAAGTTTTCACCGCTGCCTAATGCTGAATTATAATTATCACCGTCATATTGATTATCAAACGTAAGCGCATTAATGTTAAAGCTTTTTGTTGTAAAACCAGGCTGAAGACCAATGGAAATAAGTTGTGTAGAATCCGTGCCCAGTTTTTTAATATAGGCTGCAGATACATAAACCTGCGTGGTACTGAACTTTGAATCTCCGGCTTTATCTGTATTTACAAGCAATCCAAGGGCGGGCACACCATTTTTTAATTTCATTTTTAATCGTGTGTCAGTTGATATAGAGTAGGTTTTGTAAGGAACTGGAATAGCGGCCCATTGACTCCTTTGATTTCCTGCAAAACGCCATTCCCCATCAAACATCCCTGTTTGCGAAGGATTCAGGTTTTGCGGTGATGCATTAAATTGCGAAAAATGTATGTCTTGTGCGAAAGATGCCCCTCCCCAGCCCTCCCCAAAAGGGAGGGAGAAGAAAAAAAAGAAGAATGGCACCGCAGCTCTTAGGAAGATTATCAGAACCGATTTCCTTCCCCGTCCTTCCTTAAAGGAATAGAGTTGGTTCGTGCAGATTTTATCTTTAATATTTTTCATTTTCGATTTTTTTTCATTACTAAATTTCGCATTTCGTCTCCTCCCCTTTGGGGAGGCTGGGAGGGGCCCCTTTACCTTATCAATGTAACATTCCCCTTGCTTTTGAACTCGCCCTTACTAAAACATTTTGCACTTAAATACCAGGCAAATACATCAGGATCTGCTTTTGCTCCTTTATAAATTCCATCCCAGCCTTTGTTCATGTCTTTAGTTTCAAAAACAAGTTCACCTCTTCGGTTATAAACAGCAAAATATAGTTCTTTTATTTCCTTGGCTCTAACATATAAAATATCATTGTTGCCGTCGCCGTTTGGCGTAAATGTATTAGGAACAAATACATCGGAAGCTCTGCATTCCATCGACATTACATAAACCGTAACACTTCCTGTTTTTGGGCATCCAATAGAATCCAAAATGGAAACAGTATAGGTTGTTGTATTTTCGGGAGCAACTGTTTGGTTTAATGAATTAGGGTTGACAAAACCAGATGGAGGTTGCCAAATCACCGTTAATGAAGAATCTGTAACTGCATGTATTATTGTTGATTGTCCTTCAAATATTGTATCATTATCTGCGGTCGCTGTTATTGGAAATAATGACTGGTCTAAAACATAAACTGAAGTTGTTAAAATTTGTGAGCATGTATCACCAAATGTATTTACAGTTGCAATTGTAACTGAATACAATGTTGTAGTATCAGGGTTAGCAAAAGGATTGAAAACAGCAGGGTTGCTTAAACTTATCGGCGGTGACCAAAGATAAGAAAAGCCGCCTGAAGCAAATAATTGTGTGCCGTTTCCCCTGCAGATAGTGTCATTATGATTAATTACAACCGGATTAAGCGGCGCAAAATCAGCCTGAACAATTACAGTGTCTTTACAGCCATTTATTGTTGATGTGATTAATTGTACATTATAGGTGCCTGCTGTACCGTAAGTGTGCTGAGGGTTTTGAAGCATTGATGAATCTCCGTCGTCAAAATACCAAAGCCATGAAACTGGAGCCGCGGCAGATGAATCGTAAAATGATGCCTGATTGGTGCAAGGCACAGTTACAAAATCAAAATCTGCTGTAATGCCATTAAAAACAGTCACAGTAAGTGTTTGAGCAATACCAAGGCAGCCGTCAGGGCTGGATGTTGGTGTAACTGTATATGTGACAGTTTGATCCGCTGCTGTGTTATTTATTATTATGTCGCTCAACGGACTGCCTGATTGTGCCGTAATGCTTTCACCTGAGGTATTTGCATTGTCGGCAGCAATCCAGGTATACGTGGAAGTTACATTACTGGTCAGCGGAATACTTACCATTTCTCCAGTACAGATAGATGCTGAAATTGGACTGGTAACAGCTGGCTGAAGAATTACTGTTACTGTAATAATTTGAGGAATACCTGGGCACGTACCGCTTATTAATGTTGGGGTTACGGTATATATTACTGATTGAACGGCAGAGGAAGTGTTGGTTATTGAATCATTTAAAGGGCTTCCGGTTTGTAATGAAATACTTTCGCCTGTAGTGTTAGCATTGTCAGCTGCAATCCATTCATAGGTAGATGCCATAGTGCTTGTTAATGGTATGTTTACTTCAGTCCCGTTACAAATTGTTGCGGTACCGATGCTGGTCATTGTCGGAGATGGATTTAAAGTTACAAATACTGTTTGAGGGATTCCTAAACAGCCCTGCTGGCTTGATGTTGGCGTCACAGTATACGTTACCGTTTGAATTACTGTTGTATTATTAGATAAAGTATTACTCAATGGACTGCCTGTCTGCGTAGTAATACTCTCTCCGGAAGTATTTACATTGTCCGCCGCAATCCATTCAAAAATAGATGTCATGTTGCTTGTTAACGGTATGCTTACCACAGCTCCGTTACAAACTACCGCACTATCTGAACTGGTCATTGCCGGGCTTGGATTTACAGAAACGTTCAGAGTTTGCGGAATCCCTAAGCAGCCTTCCGGACTTGAAGTAGGTGTTACCGTGTAAGTTACTATTTCTACTGATGCTGTATTATTAATTAAAGTATTGCTTAATGGGCTGCCGGTTTGTGCTGTAATGCTTTCGCCGGAAGTATTTGGATTATCAGAAGCAATCCAGGAATACGCAGAGGGTACGTTGCTTGTAAATGCAATATTTATAGTATTTCCATTACAAATTGCAGTGTCAGCAACGCTGGTAATTGCTGGAGGAGGAATTACGGTTACCGTAATAATTTGAGGAATGCCGGGGCAGGTTCCGACTATTAATGTTGGAGTTACAGTATATATTACTGATTGCAGTGAAGATGAAGTGTTGGTTAGTGTATTATTTAATGGACTGCCGGTTTGCAGCGAAGTACTTTCACCGCTGATATTTGGATTGTTGACTGCAATCCAAGTATATGTTGATGCCATAGTGCTTGACAATGGTATGTTTACAGTAGTTCCGTTACAAATTGCTGTACTGTCAGCATTGGTCATTGTTGGAGAAGGATTCAGTGTTACTGTAACTATTTGCGTCGTTCCTAAGCAGCCTTGAGGACTTGATGTTGGCGTTACCGTGTATGTTACCGTTTGAACCAACGTTGTATTATTAAAAATCGTATTACTTAATGGACTTCCGGTTTGGGCGGTAAGGCTCTCACCAGATGTATTTAAATTGTCTGCAGCAACCCACGAATAAGTTGATGCCATGTTGCTTGTTAATGGTATGCTTACCGTTCCGCCATTACAAATCGGCGCAGCTGCTGCACTTGTCATAGTTGGGCTTGGATTAATTGAAACAGTCACTGTTTGAGGAGTTCCCGGGCAATTAGCAGTAGTAGATGTTGGCGTTACAGTGTAAGTCACTGTTTGAACCGAAGAGGTGGTATTGTTTATAGTATTGCTTAACGGGCTGCCAGTTTGTATTGTAATACTTTCACCAGTTGTATTAATATTATTTGCCGCAATCCATGAATATGCCGATGTTACATTACTTGTCAATGGTATGTTCACCGTCCCCCCATTACAAATTGTCGCGGCAGAAACACTTGTCATTGCAGGCGTAGGCATTACACTTACTGTAACAATTTGCGGAGCCCCGAGACAGCCTCCCGGTGCAGAAGTTGGTGTTACGGTATAGGTTACAGTTTGAACCGATGAGGTATTGTTTGTTATTGTATTACTTATAGGGCTGCCGGTTTGCAGGGTGATACTTTCCCCCGTTGTGTTTGAGTTGTTTGCCGCAATCCATGTATAAGCGGATGCATTGTTACTTGTTAAAGGTATCGTCGCTGTTCCTCCATTACAAATTGTTGCACTGGTAGGACTAGTCATAGCCGGTGCGGGGTTAACTGTAACTGAAACTGTTTGCGGAGTTCCTAAACAGCCCTGCGGACTTGATGTTGGTGTAACGATATACGTCACTGTTTGAACAACTGATGTGTTATTGGTTATTGTATTATTTAATGGACTTCCTGTTTGAATGGAAGTGCTCTCTCCTGTAGTATTTGTATTATTTACGGCGATCCATGTATATACTGATGACATGTTTGCTGTTAATGCGATATTTACTGCATTTCCGCTGCAAATCGTTGCTGCACCAGCACTTGTCATTGTTGGGCTTGGATTTACAGATACGTTCACGGTTTGCGGAGTTCCAAGGCAGCTTCCTGAAGAAGATGTTGGTGTTACTGTGTACGCTACTATTTGAACTGATGCTGTGGTATTGGCTATAGTATTGGTTAATGGGCTTCCAGTTTGAGCTGTAAGACTCTCGCCTGTTGTATTAACATTGTTGGCTGCAATCCAGGAATACGTTGAAGTTACGTTGCTTGTTAATGGAATACTTACTGTACCTCCGTTGCAGATTGTTGATACCGCAGTGCTGGTCATGGCCGGTGTAGGCATTAATGTTACCGTTACGGTTTGAGGATTTCCGCCGCAATTTCCAACTGTTGATGTTGGAGTTACTGTATAGGTTACTGTTTGTATCGCAGCAGTATTATTAGTTATAGTATTACTTAACGGACTTCCGGTTTGCAGCGTGATGCTTTCACCTGTGGTGTTTAAATTGTTTGCAGCAATCCATGTATAAGTTGATGCGTTGTTGCTTGTTAACGGAATAGAAACAGTACCTCCATTGCAAATTACGGCGCTGGCTGGACTTGTCATTGCTGGAGCAGGGTTTACTGTAACTGTAACGGTTTGCGGGGTTCCAGGGCAGCCCTGCGGATTTGATGTTGGCGTTATTGTATATGTAACAGTTTGAACTGATGATGTGTTATTGGTAATGGTATTGCTTAAGGTGCTTCCAGTTTGTGCGGAAGTGCTCTCGCCGGTAGTATTTGGATTGTTCGAGGCAATCCATGAATATGTCGACGCCAATGAACTTGTTAATGGTATACTTACCGTACCTCCGCTGCAAATTGTGGCAGTAGTGCCGTTGGTCATAGCCGGCAGAGGATTTACTGTTACAGACATAGTTGCCGTATCTGTGCAGGAAGTGCCTGGATTAACAATCAATGTTAAAGTGTAAGTTCCTAAATTAGCATAGGTCCAAGTAGGTGCAAAAATATTTGATGTATCCAGAACTGTTCCTGGATCGCCGAAATCCCAATGATATGAAAATGCATTTACAGAGTTCTGAGTGAAGTGAGATGGGGACCCAAAACAAAAAGGCTGCTGAACAGGAATAGAAGCAACAGGCAAACCGCAGTTTACAACATTAAATTGAAAATCTCTTTTGTTTACATCTATTAACACACCATTTCTGTATTCGCTTACACAAACTCCAACAACCCATTGTCCAATCATATTCGGAGTGCCTGTCATCAAACCTGTTACCGGGTTTACTGCCAATGCCGGAGAAGAACTCATAGGATAGGATCCGCTGTAAGGCACAGCCCACGGCACATACGAGTATGGAGGGGGAGATGCGATGCCGGGGCAGCCGGAATTTGCCCCGGGGACACCTAATATAGGACAGGACGCAGACAAGCCGGTAAATGGGTCACACAACGCATAATACAGTGAATCACCATCTGGGTCAGTTGCCGAATGGTCAAAATTCAAAGGTACTCCGGCACATAAAAATATTGGCGGGAAATTATCATAATGAGGACTGCTGTTGGCGACTGCTACCGAGGCATCCGGAATATGTGCCATATATGTAGCACCAACAGCCCCTGGGCTGATAAGATTTAAAATTGTTCCATTTCTGCAGCAGCGCTGATAGGTTATATTGTATCCCCCGGCAATCGGCGGTAAATTAACAACTACCTGGTAAATTGCTTCTTCAACACAAACATTTGTTGGCGGGACAAGACAAGGATTATTTAATACGATCGGCAAAACAACAGATCCGGGAAAAGGAACTTCTAAACTGTCAATAAAAACGCCTGCGCTGTTAAAAATAAAAACAGATGCAGGATTATCATAAGGTGCTAATCCGTTATAACAGTCACGGTAAAGTTTTAACGTAATCCTATAATTGTTGCCTCCTAAACAATCATAATATATTTCTCCGCCCACAATGTGGGTAGCGAAATTTTTTAACGATAATAATGTTAAAAAAGATAGTATGATAAAACACTTTATCTTCATTCTAAACGATTATAAACTAGGTGTTAAGGCTGTATTTCTATTCAAAACAAATGTACAAAAAACTTACTCTTTAAAGTATGCCTGCATCAAACCAAACTATTTAATAACGTAACTTCAAATTACCGCAAAATCATAAATCCGGTAATTAATATTTATTCTTTTTGAATTATTGTTCATTTTGAGAAGCGACTCTTAATATTGAATTGTAAAAAACATCTTTTTCTGCTGAAAATTAAATTACAAAGACGCTCCCAGCTTATAACCTTGCTCAATAGCCCTTTTAGCGTCTAATTCACCTGCCATAAATGCTCCGCCGATTAAATGAACTGATTTACCTTTTGCTTTCAGAGGCTCATACAATTCATTTTTACTAACTTGTCCAGCGCAGATTATTATGTTATCCACTTCCAATAATTGAGGTTTATCATTAATAATAACGTTTAAGCCTTTCTCATCAATACTCACATAATTTACACCGTTTATCATTTTGACTTTTTTGTTTTTCAAAGCAGATCTATGAATCCAACCTGTAGTTTTACCTAAGCCATCACCTATTTTAGTTCCCTTACGCTGAAGCAAATAAATTTCTCTTAGGGAAGGGTGAGGCTGAGGTTTTAATCCTTCTATACCGCCTCTTACATTATTATCTGCATCAACACCCCATTCTTTTAAAAACTCTTTTATATTCAAAGATGTTGATTCACCTTCATTTGTCAGGTATTCGGCAGTATCAAACCCAATACCGCCGGCACCGATAATTGCAGCTCTTTTGCCGACTGCTTTTTTATTTTTTAAAACATCTATGTAGGTTAATACTTTAGGACTTTCTATTCCATCAATTTTTGGCAGGCGGGGAGATATTCCTGTTGCAATAACTATTTCATCAAAGCCGTCTAAATCATTTTCAACAATCGTTGTATTTAATTTAAGGGTTACATTATTTAAATCGATTTGTTTACTGAAATACCTTAATGTTTCATAAAACTCTTCTTTGCCGGGAACTTGTTTCGCAATATTAAACTGACCGCCGATTTCATTTGCCGAATCAAACAGCGTTACTTTATGTCCTCTTTTAGCAGCTATTACAGCGACTGATAAACCAGCAGGACCAGCGCCGACAACGGCAATCTTTTTCGGTGAATCTGCCGGCAGATAATTTAATTCTGTTTCATTGCAGGCACGCGGATTTACCAGGCAGCTGGCTGTTTTACGTTCAAAAATATGATCCAAACAAGCCTGGTTACAGCCTATACACGTATTTATTTCATCAGCCTTATCTTCAAAAGCTTTATTCATAAACTCGGGATCTGCAAGGAATGGCCGCGCCATAGAAACCATATCTGCAAAGCCATCTTCAATTATCTTTTCGGCGACTTCAGGAGTATTTATCCTGTTGGTTGCAATCAAAGGGATTTTAACCTCGCCCTTCATTTTTTTTGTCACCCATGCAAATGCTGCCCTTGGCACCATAGTGCCGATTGTGGGTATACGTGCTTCGTGCCAGCCTATACCTGTATTAATAATTGTTGCCCCGGCCTTTTCAACTTCCTTTGCTAATTGAACAACCTCTTCCCATGAGCTTCCCCCTTCAACTAAATCCAACATTGATAAGCGGTAAATAATAATAAAATTTGTTCCGACTTCTTTACGGATACGCTTTATTATTTCTAACGGAAACTTAATTCTATTCTCATAGCTCCCTCCCCATTCATCAGTTCTTTTATTTGTTTTTGATGCAATAAATTGATTGATCAAATAACCTTCGCTGCCCATTACCTCAACTCCATCGTAGCCTGCTTCTTTCGAATATTTGGCACAGTTAACATAATCAGTTATCGTTTTTTCAATTCCGCTGGAACTTAACTTCCGGGGCTTAAATGGAGAAATCGGCGACTTTAAATCACTTGGTGCAACCACAAACGGATGATAACCATATCGGCCTGTATGTAAAATCTGCAGACAAATTTTACCTCCATTTTTATGCACCTCATCCGTAATAACACGATGTTTTTTTGCCGTTCGGCTGTTTGTTAATCTGCTTGCAAAAGGGCCAACCCAACCAGCTATACTAGGAGCAATTCCGCCGGTTACAATCAAACCAACACCGCCTTTGGCACGCTCGCCATAGAATGCAGCCATTTTTTTATAACCGTCATTCTTCTCTTCTAACCCAGTGTGCATAGATCCCATCAACGCACGGTTTTTTAAGGTTGTAAAGCCTAAATTAAGCGGCTCAAATAATTTTGGATATTTTAAAGTCAAAATATTATGTGTTTAAGTTAAAACAAAAATGAATAATAATATTACCAATGCGGATCAGTTTAAACGATTATTTTGAAAAAATTCTTTGTCTCTAAGAAGTCAATCAGCCTTATTACAAATGGATAATATTATTTGCAGCTAAAGAATCCTTTTGAGAATTTTTTTGAAACCTTATTATTTCTAATTCTCATTTAAAAAGAAAGCTGATTTATTACCTGATAAGAGTAACATTCCCCTGCTTTCTAAATTCCTCTCCGCTATAACATTTCCCCTTTATATACCAACCAAATACTGCAGGATCTACCTTCATCCCATTATATGTGCCATCCCAGCCTTTGGTCATATCGGAGGTTTGAAAAACGGCCTCTCCCCAGCGGTTATAAACAGCAAAATTCATCTGAGTAATTTCATTTCCGTGAATGTACAAAACATCGTTGTTCCCATCACCATTTGGTGTAAAAGTGTTTGGAACAAAAATGTCGGCAGGATTACATTTCATTGACATCACATAAACCTTAATGCTGGCGGTTTTGGGGCATCCTACCGAATCCAATATGGAAACAGTATATGTTGTGGTGCTCTCAGGCGTAACAACCGGATTAAATGAATGAGAACTGCTCAGGCCTGCTGAAGGTGTCCAATTCACGGTTAAGGACGGGTCTGTTATGGCATGCATTACAGTTGATTGTCCCTGTACTATTGTATCGTTGTCGATCGTTGCTGATATTGAATATAATAATGGGTCAATAACATAAACAGTAGTTGTTAAAATCTGCACGCATGTATCGTTCAGTGCATTAACTGTTTGGATGGTGACGGTGTATGTTGTGGTTGTATCAGGATTTGCAATTGGATTAGAAATTGCAGCATTGCTTAAACTTTGTGCCGGTGACCAGAGATATGACAATCCGCCTGAAGCTGACAAATTTGTACTGCTACCCTTGCATATAGTGTCATTTGCACTGATCAAAATCGGATTTAATGCAGCAAAATCGGCCTGAACCACAACTGTGTCAGAGCAGCCATTTATTGTTGATGTTATCAACTGAACATTGTATGTGCCTATAGAGGCATAAGTATGCTGGGGATTTTGAAGAACCGACGAACCGCCGTCATCAAAATGCCAAAGCCAAGACACAGGCCCTACAGCGGATGAATCATAAAATGTAACCTGGTTTGTACAAGGCACTGTTGCAAAATCAAAATCTGCTGTAATACCATTATAGACAGTAACTGTTAAAGTCTGAGGAGTTCCTGCACAGCCCTGCGGGCTTGATGTTGGTGTTACTGTATAGGATACTGTTTGAACTGATGATGTATTATTTATTATTGTATCAGTTATTGGACTGCCTGATTGTGCCGTAGTGCTTTCCCCTGTGGTATTTGCATTGTCTGCAGCAATCCATGAAAAATTTGAAGTTATGCTGCTTGTTAATGGAATACTTATAATTCCCCCGCTGCAGATTGAAGCTGAAGTTGGGCTGGTAACAGTAGGCGGCGGGATCACAGTAACGGTAATGGTTTGAGGAATTCCTGCGCAGGTTCCGCTGATCAAAGAAGGAGTTACAGTATAAGTTACTAATTGAACAGATGCTGAAGTGTTAGTAATTGTATCATTTATAGGACTGCCGGTCTGCAGTGTCGTACTTTCTCCTGTAGTATTTGCATTGTCTGCCGCTATCCACGTATAAGTTGATGCCATAGAACTTGTTAATGCTATGTTTACAGTATCGCCGTTACAAATTACTGCACTGCCGGCACTGGTCATTGTTGGTGAAGGGTTTACTGTTACCATAATTGTTTGAGGAGCTCCGGCACAGCCTTGCGGACTTGTCGTTGGTGTTACTGTATAAATTACAGTTTGAACTGATGCTGTATTATCAAAAATAGTATTACTTAAAAGACTTCCGGTTTGGGTCGTTGTACTTTCTCCTGAAGTATTAGGGTTATCTGCTGCAATCCAGTTGTAAACAGATGTCAAATCACTTGTTAACGGTATGTTTGCTGTCTCTCCGTTACAAATTGTGTCATAAGGTATGCTGGTCATTGTTGGGCTTGGATTTACCGAAACTACTACGGTTTGCGGTGTTCCTGCGCAGCCATCAGGACTTGATACAGGTGTTACAGTATATGATACAGGTTCAGCAGATGCGGTGTTATTGGTTAAAGTATTATTTAAAGGACTTCCAGTCTGAATAGTAAGGCTTTCCCCAGTTGTATTTATATTGTCGGAAGCAATCCATGAATAGGTGGATATAACATTACTTGTTAAAGGAATATTAACCGTTCCTCCATTACAAATTGCAGCAGCAGCAAGGCTTGTCATAGCAGGTGTAGGAATAACTGTTACAGTTACTGTTTGAGGTATACCAGGACATGTTCCGCTTATTAAAGTTGGTGTTACAGTATAAATTACAGATTGAAGCGAAGACGAAGTGTTAGTTAAAGTATTATTAAGCGGACTTCCTGATTGGAGGGTTGTGCTTTCACCCGTAGTGTTTGCATTGTTTGCAGCAATCCATGTAAAGGTCGATGCCATTGAACTTGTTAATGGAATGTTTACTGTGCCGCCATTACAAATTGTCGCGCTGGCAGGGCTCGTCATCGCTGGTGCAGGGTTTATTGTAACTGTTACTGTTTGCTGAGTTCCTGCACAGCCCTGCGGGCTTGATGTTGGTGTTACAGTATATGTTACTGTTTGAACCGCGGTTGTGTTATTGGTTATAGTATTACTTAACGCGGATCCCGATTGTATTGTTATACTTTCCCCGGTTGTATTTACATTATTTGCTGCAATCCAGGTAAAAGTTGATCCCAGTGAGCCTGTCAGCGGTATGCTTACCGTACCTCCGCTGCAGATTGTTGATACAGCTGAACTTGTTACTGCCGGCAGAGGGTTTACAGTTGTCAGGATGGCAGCTGTATCTGAGCATAAGGTTCCGGGATTAACTATCAATGTTACAGTGTACGTTCCGGCATTTGCATAAGTCCATGAAGGAGATAGAACATTTGAAGTGTCGAGACTGGTTCCGGGGTCACCAAAATCCCAATGATATGAATTCGCGTGAACAGAACTTTGCGTGAAATTTGAGGGAAATCCCAAACAAGAAGGAATCTGCAAAGGTATTGATGCCGCAGTGTCCAAATTAACTTGAAATACAGCAGTGTCTTTACAACCGTCAATTGTTGAAGCAATTAACTGCACATCATATATGCCCGGCGCGGAGTAAGTATGCAGGGGATTTTGAACAACGGATGAATTACCGTCATCAAACTGCCAATGCCATGAAACAGGAGCTGAAGCAGAAGAATCACTAAATGTGACCAGATTAGAACATGGAGCGATAACGAAACCAAAATCAGCAGCAACAGGCGGATATACAGTTATATATTGATAAGCAGTATCATTAACATTACAGGTTGTAGGATCTTTAACATACAATTGAACCAAATATGTCCCGGGTGTTGTATAAGTACGGGTAGGATTTACAATCAAGGATGTGGTATCATTACTTCCAAAATCCCACAAAAATTCGGAGCCCGAGGAACTCTGGTTGTCAAATGTAACGGTAACCGGCGAACATCCGCTTGTATAATTAACAATAAAATTTGCGCTGACAATCGGTACCTGAAAATCGAATTTAAAAACACCCATATTACAATTGTAATTTTGTGTATTATGATTTACATCGGCTCCTGTATTAGGCCATGATCCCGGTGTTACCGGGAAATCATTATGCTGTGTTGAGGCATCCCAGCCCCCGCAATTTGCACAAACAGCTTGGTAAACAATTCCTTTTTTATCAAATCGACTTGTTCCTCCATCCACATGTTCCTGGCTTTGCGCACCCCCAAAATAAGACGCATATAATAAAGATGCGGCATTGGTTGAAAGCACAAATAAATAAAAATTATACCCGTCAGGATTTGATGACTGAAAAGCATTTCCTGTTAAGGGCATATTAAAGGTCGGAGTTCCCTGCAAAATATGGCCGCCCCATCCTGAAACATAAATATTTTCGCAGTAATCAACTAAGAATGCGGAAGGAGATATATTAATATTCCCGTTTCCATTCCCGAAAACAGTTGTAAACACTTGAGCGCTTAATGAATTATTTAATTTCCAGATAAACTGCTTGCTGTTTGGATTTGAATAAACACCTCCGGAAACAGGCATCACCCCTTTGGTTTGCCCCAAAATATAAACATCAAAACTTTTGTCTAATTGAATAAAGAAAGATTGGTCATAAAGATTGGTGCCGATATATGTTGATTTTAAGATCGCCGACCCGTTGTTTTTTATTTTAGAAACGAATCCATCGGTAATACCGCCGTTATAAGTGGTACTCAAAGCCCCTGCTGTTATAGGGAAATTAATGCTGGCCGTTCCACCTGTAGTATATACATTTGAGGAATCATCTAAAGCAAGTGCATAACATCCATCATCGGCACTCCCGCCGATATATGTACTCCAGATCATGGTGGATAGGTTTGGATCCAATTTAAATACTACTCCGTCCATCCCGCCGCCTGATGTTGGCTGTAAACAGCCCGGCGTTGTTGGAAAATTTGTGGAATTGGTATAGCTTGCAATGTAAAAGTTTCCTTGATTATCAACCTGTATCTCGCCGCGGTAATAATCACCATAATTATAAACAAGCGCAGCGCTGTTGTTTACGCCATCATTCTGAGTTCCCCCAATAAACGTAGAGGCCAGCAGGCTGGTACCTGTGCTGTTAAATTTTGAAGCATATATATCGGTTCCGCTCAAATACTCCGTTCCATTTGCAGGAAAAGATAAATAAGAACCTCCATTAAAAGTTACATCATAGGCACCAGCAGTAACAGGGAAATCACTGGACCCTGTGGCTCCGTATAGCATTAACTCATTCTGGGAATTTACAATTAAACTGCTGACAATTTCTGTACTAACAGTTCCGCCCAGATAAGTTGAATAGATTAAAAAAGTTCCGGATGAATCGTATTTGGTAATTACTACATCAGTCCTCCCTCCAATGTAACTGGGACCGCCGTTCCAGGTAGTATCGTAAGCACCTAATGTAGTTGGATAGCCGGCACCAAACACAGTACCTCCGGCATAAAGATTTCCCTGTGAATCATAAGTTGCAGTCATTCCAAAATTATCCGCAAGAGAGCCGGAAGAACAGGCAAAAACTAAAACAGGGTCAATTACTAATTCAACTTCTTTATTGTATCCGCGCGGGAAATTAAAACTTACAGTTGTGTTTTTCAGAATAAATTCACAAGGCACTTCTACACGCTTACCGCCGATAAATTGGTATGCATAGGGCCGCTGCTCAACCATTTCATTTAGGCTGGTTTTTAATTTCATTGCACCTTTTTCCGGGGAAATGCTGTCGAGTCCTTCATAAAACAGCTGTATATTATCAGGATTACCATGCGGCGCAACGATAAAATTATATTTCATGCTGTTCTGCAGCCCCAAAACCTGCAGATCAATTTTATTGTAAATAGTTTTATAATTTATCTCCTTGTAGTTTTTTACATTGCCTGCCCATTTGTTTTTGTCATTACCAATAAAAAAATTGCAGTAGTCTGAAGAAACCTGCTGCGCTGAAGTTTTGACAGTTGTTTCAGCATTCAAAAATGTCATTCTAAAAGCATGCGAACGTATTGGAGCTAACCTCTTTTCCCCATTTGGGAGGCCTGGAATTTCTTTTACATTTTTTCCAAGGTGGTTTTCCCGAAGAGTTTCTTTATCATAAAAATTATAAGTAAAGCAATTTTTTTCTAGAAATAAAACACCGCCGTCAAGCTGGGCACGGTATAATACCTTTTCATCCCATTGTTTTTTATTTTCAGTAAATTTAACTGTGTTTTGAGCCGCTGTTTTTGCAGGAGACTTCTTCAAGGCTTTCTGAAGAGCCTCGTCAGCTTTTATTGTACCCGCTGATCCATTAAAGGAAAGCAAAAGCAGCGGAAATAGGATTAAAAAGATTGTAACTGCGCGCTTCATTTAATTAGAATAAATACTTTTTTATAACAGAATTTTATAAATTAAACTTTTTCTTAATTGAAAAGTTTATTGGGAGCGCCATTCCTGATAAAAGTGCCGTTCCTAATAATGACGCACTAATTATTGATTCAGTTGCATTCAAATATGTATATAATTTTAACTGAAAAATAGTCTATCAAAAATAACTTTATTTTCTTTAAAAAGCAATTGAAAATAATGGGGGTGAAACTTTTAAAATAACCAAATGAACAATGAAAAAATCTTTCAGCGGATAACAGCGACATGCCCCATTTTTTCAATAAAAAGATCACTTGTACATAATGTTTTATATTTCACTTTCCATACGTATATATCCTGCTCCGGAGCTTTTCCTTTGTATGTTCCGTTCCACCCTTGGTCCATTTGCTTTGTTTCGAAAACAAGTTCCCCCCATCTATTAAATATCATCATTTGAAAATATGTTATATCTATTCCTTTAACTGTAAATACATCATTAAGCAAATCCCCGTTGGGAGTGAATGAGTTTGGGACCCACAATACCCCGGAAGCAAAACTTCCCTGAACAATTATAGTATCAATTAAAGTACAAAGGACAGTATTCATAACTATCCAATACTTACCAGCTGCCGTCACATCTATTTTACGTGTTGTTTCACCTGTTGACCAAAGGTAGCTTAACACAGCGGGTCCTGCATCAAGTGTATACTTTTCGACATTACAAAGAGTTACATTATGCTCCAAAGTAGTAGATGCAACAACAACTGCAATAGTCGTATCCCAAATGCTGCACTGCTGATTTGATACTTTTACCGTATATGTTCCTCCTGAAAAGACAAGCAAAGTTTGGGCAGTTGACCCAGTTGACCAAAGGTAGGATGCGCCTGGGTTATTACCAGGGTTAAGCTGTATTGAATCTCCGGGACAAATATGAATTGAAGGCGGCAAATTAACTATTGGATATGAAGTATATGAAACAATAACAGTATCTTTTGTTTGGCAAGTTCCCCAATTAACAGATACCCAATAATGTCCGGCAGAAGCAACTGTTATTGTCTGCGATACTGCACCTGTAGACCATTGGTATGATAGTGCCGACGGAGGAGCCGTTAATGTTAAATTCTGCCCAGCGCATAAAGCAGTATCAGCACCAAGTTTTGGTACAGCGAACTGCTGAATTATTATAGTATCATTATCGGAGCAAATTCCATTGCTTTTGGATACCCAATAGGTGCCAGCTGCTGCGGCAGTAATAGTTTGTGCAGTTGCCCCGGTAGACCACAAGTAAGAAGATCCTGATGCACCTGCATCCAGCGATATATTGGGCGACTGACATAAAACGATATCACTGCCAAGGTTTACAGAAGGCGGAGGTAAAACAACAACACTTAAATCGGCAGTATCAGACAATATACAACCCGAAGAATCTATCGCTATCAACTTTACATCAAAATTACCCGCAGCTGAATATACATGGCTTGGTGAAACAATTGTGCTGTTAGAAGAGCCGTCTCCAAAATTCCATATATAATTAAATGCATTGGTGCTTGTATTATTAAAGTTAACAGAAGTCCCAGTACAAATTGTGTCATTAGGAACGGCAACAAGTTCAGCGCTTACACCGGATGCCTGAAAATCAAACTTAAAAACACCTTCATTGCAGTTGTATGCATGATTTACATTAGACCCGGTATTTGGCCAAGCACCAGGTGTTACAGGAAAATCGTCATATCCGCCGCAGCCGGAGCAGACGGCTTGATAAACAATACCTTTTTTATCAAAACGGCTTGTGCCTCCATCCACATGCTCCCGGCTTTGTGCTCCGCCAAAATAGGTTGCATAAAGCAGTGATGCTGCATCAGGAGAAAGCACAAACAGATAAAAATTAAATCCGTCTGTTGAGGACTGAAGGGCGTTAGCTGTGATTGGCATGTTTGTAGTAGGGATACCTGTTAAAATATTTCCGCCCCAGCCGCAAACATAAATATTTCCGCAGCCATCAACTAAAAAGGCCGAAGGGGAAATGTTTACCTGCCCTGAGCCATTGCCAAAAATGGTTTTAAATAAAGGGGTACTCAAGGTGCTGTCCATTTTCCAGATAAATTGTTTGCTGTTGGGATTTGAATAAACCCCCGCTGAAACAGGCATCACACCTTCAGTCTGCCCTATAATATATAGATCGAAATCATTATCAAATTGAATTAAAAAAGATTGATCATATGCATTGGTGCCAACAAATGTTGATTTAAGAACAGCGGAGCCGTTGTTTTTAATTTTTGTGACAAAGCCATCTGTAGACCCTCCATTATAAACAGTACTTAATGTTCCTGCTGTAGCCGGGAAATTAGAACTTGACGTTCCGCCGGTAGTATAAACATTCTGCAAATTATCCAAGGTAAGTGCATAACAGCCATCATCAGCACTTCCGCCTAAATATGTGCTCCAAGTTAAAGCAGATAAACCTGCATTCATTTTAAATACAACACCATCCAAACCTCCGCCGGCATTGGGCTGAGCGCAGCCGGCTGTAGTAGGGAAATCACTAGAATATGTATAGCTGGCTATATAACAGTTTCCGCTGTTATCCACCTGTATTTCACCGCGGTAATAATCACCATAGTTGTAAGCCAATGTACTGCTGTTGTTTACGCCGTCGTTTTGTGAACCGCCAACAAATGTAGAAGCCAATAAACTTGTACCGGTACTATTGAACCTGGAAACATATAAATCAGTGCCGTTATCATATTCAGTACCATTCATTGGAAATGATAATAATGAACCTCCGTTAAAAGTTACATCATAAGCTCCGGCAGTAACAGGAAAATCACTTGATCCTGTAGCTCCGAAAAGCATTAATTCATTTTGTGAATTAACAATTAAACTGCTTACAATTTCAGTGCTTACCGATCCGCCGAGGTAGGTTGAATACTGCATGAAAGTTCCTGATGGATCATATTTTGTAATTATTACATCAGTTCTGCCGGATTGACTGATACCATTGTATGTCTCATCAAAAGCGCCGAGTGTAACAGGGTAACCTTGGCTGAAACAGGTTCCGCCGGCGTATAAACAACCTTGGGCATCATACGTGGCGGTCATTCCGAAGTTATCGGCAGTGGATCCTGATGAGGCGGCAAAAACTAATATAGGATCAATTATCAGTTCTTTGTTTTTATCATATCCGTGCGGAAAACGAAAACTAACTGTTGTGTTTTTTAAGACAAACTCACACGGTACTTCCACTTGTTTACCCAATATCCATTGATATGCAAATGGTTTTTGTTCTGAAATTTCATTGAGACTTGTTTTTAATAACAAAGCGCCATTTTGAATTTCGATGCTTTCAAGACCTTCATAAAACAGTTTTATATCTTTTGTATCTGCGTGCGGGGCAGCGATAAAATTGTATTTCAAGCTGTTCTGCAAACCTAGAATCTGCAGTTCAATTCCATCGTAAATATTTTGATAATTTACCTCTTTATAGTTTTTTACATTGCCGGCCCATTTGTTTTTATCCTGTCCGATAAAAAAATTACAATAATCTGCAGTTACTTGCTTTCCGGACACATCTGCAGCTTTGCTGCTGCCAACAAAAGTCATACGGAATGCGTGGGAACGGATAGCCCCTAATCTCCGCGAAGGGGAGGAAATGCTTCCCGTTAAGCTGCCAGTTTGGCTTGTACGTTGGTTCTCCTCTCCTTCGAGGAGGATGGGAGGAGCTTTTCCTATATGATTTTTCCGCAGCGTTTCTTTGTCATAAAAATTATATGTGAAGCAGTTTTTTTCGAGAAATAAAACACCGCCATCAACCTGTGCACGATACAAGACTTTTTTATCCCATTGATTTTTATTTTCAGTAAACTTTATTATATTTTGCCCTGAATCTCCTTTGTGAATAGGCTCATTGCCTTTTACGCCTGTGCCCGCACCCATCGGAAAATAGGAAAATAATACAAATAGAAAAAAAAGCTGTTTTACTTTTTGTTTCATTGATGAGTGCTTTTCATAATGGGGATAAATGTTATAATCAAAAATAGTTCTTTTTTAGGGTAAAGTCAAAAAAACTATTTTTCCTAAAATCGTTTATTAATTTATAAAAACGGGTAGTTAGAACGGACAAATAAAAAGAAAGGCAGATATGTCAATAAACTCATAAAATGTGAGGAGCAGCAATATATTTCAAGGTTGGCATGGCGCTGAATTATTTCAAACCATATTTGTTCTTGTACTTTTCGTAAAGTTTTTTTTGGTCGTTATTAAGGTCAATGCTGATGCCTTTCAAATAAGCTTTCTCTACATTATTGGTACGCATATCCAAAGCGTCACCTGTTGAAATAAATATGTTAGCATCTTTGCCGGCTTCAATACTGCCGGTAGTTTTATCAATCCCTAAAATTTTTGCTGTGTTTAAGGTGATTGATTTTAAAGCTTGTTCTTTTGTTAGGCCGTATGCGGCAGCAGTTCCAGCCATAAAAGGCAGATTGCGTGTGCCCATTGCTTCCATGCCGCCTTCGTTATTCAAGCAAAACAATACTCCAGCCTTCTGCAATAAGTAAGGTAGTTTATAGGTAAGATCTACATCATCTTCTGGATGTTCAGGCAAATCATGCAGCCGCGAAACAATAACGGCAATATTATTTTCCTGCAGCAGATCGGTAACCATCCAGCTGTCTCTTCCGCCAACAAGAGCAACTCTTTTTAACGCATTTTGCTTTGCAAAATATACCGCTTCAATTATTTCTTTTACGTTACTACTGTGAATATACACAGTCTGGGTTCCATTGAAAATACCTTTCATAGATTCAAAACGCAGATTTTTTTCTTCATTAAAAGGGGATTCGTTATATGCTTTTGCATCAGCAAATAATTTTCTTAATTCGTTAGTTTGTTTTGTATACTCCTTGTTTTTTTCATAAGGCCCCTGATTTAAATTGTCTAAATCCAAAAATTTACGAGTTTGTAAAGACGGCCAGTTTATATGAATGCCGTCATCAGCTTTATATGCCGCATCCTCCCAGTTCCAGCCATCAAGCATCATAACGCTGGAAGTGCCTGAAATCATTCCTCCGCGCGGTGTTACCTGTGCTAATAAAATCCCATTGCTTCGAATTGTAGGGATAATTTTTGAATCTGTATTATAAGCAATCAATGAACGTACATCAGGCAATATTGTTCCCACTTCTGTATAGTCATTTGTGGCCCGAACTGCTTCCATTTCACTTAAACCCAAAGTAGAGTTAGGGGCGATGAATCCTGGATAAACATGCTTTCCTGCAATATTTATAATTTCGTCATAAGCGGTTTTATCAATCTTTGCAGAGGAAGCATCGGCAACCAAAATGATTTTCCCGTTTTTTATTCCGATGGCTGAATTATTAATGACACTGTCGGTTCCTAAATGTGCGGTGCCGTTCATCAGCAAAATGCCTTTTGTTTGAGCGTTTGCGATGATGATCGTGAAAATGGCAAGGATAAAAAATATTTTTTTCATTTATTATTGAGTTTGTTAAAAGCTACTGTGTATAATGGGGACGCAGATTTTTATGATTTTTATGATCTAAAATGATTTCTATTTGTCCCTTTATGATTTTTTTATGCATTGTTTTAATGTAATGTTGAATTATATTAAGGGGGTTAAGTATAAACGATGATTTATTAACAAATTTAAGATTTAAAAGATTTTTATTTTGATGGTGATATACTTTGTCTATGTTTTTTGAATTCATTTGATAAAACTTTTCTTTTATATTGTGCTTCTTTGCCAAAATTAAGAAGCAGGCCAACTTCAATATCTGTAGCTTTTATATAATTCACTAATTGCGCTTCGTGCACTTCAATCAAATCTTCGGCAGCTTTCAATTCTATAATTACTTTATTTTCAACAATTATATCAGCAAAATACAATCCGATGTTTTGATTATCATAATACACATCTATTTGCTTTTGCTTTTCGCATTCCAATCCCAATTTTTTTAGTTCAATTAACATCGCATTTTCATATACTTTCTCTAAAAAAAACATAGCCCAGCATATTATAAACATTAAAGTATGCTTTCAATATTTTCCCAGTAATATCAGAATGTATAAAGTTCCCAAGCATCATAAATAAATATTTTAGTTTATCATTTTAAATCTTAAAAATCATAAAAATCTGCGTTCCAATCCTAAAAAGAGTTTATTCAGCATTTATATAATCCAATTCCATTGAACCGCATCCATATAATTTATGTTTTTTAATTACAGGTTTTTGCGTGGGGGCTCCTCCTTTTTTTTCAGCAATCATTTTCTGAATGATGCGTGCACGTTCTTTCTGAATGTCGTCATGCTCTTTCGCGTTTTCATCAATGTCGTAATAAATATGTCCGTCAATAATTGTTTTTTCGGCTTTTGCATAAATGGATAAAGGATTATCTGACCATAATACAACATCTGCATCTTTTCCAACTTTAATGCTGCCGACTTTATTATCGATGTGCAGTAATTTTGCTGGATTAAGCGTCACCATTTTCAATGCATCCTCTTCACTCATTCCGCCGTATTTAACAGATTTTGCAGCTTCCTGGTTCAATCTGCGTCCCATTTCTGCATCATCAGAATTAATTGCAGTGGTAATTCCCATTTGCATTAACAATGAAGCATTGTATGGTATTGCATCCTGAACTTCTGCTTTATAAGCCCACCAATCACTAAAGGTAGAGGCTCCTGCCCCACGGGATTTCATTTTGTCAGCTACTTTATAACCTTCTAGGATATGCGTAAATGTATTTATTTTAAAACCCATTGAATCTGCAACGTGCATCAGCATATTAATTTCTGACTGCACATAGGAGTGACAAGTGATAAAACGTTTGTGATTCAAAATTTCTGCTAATGCCTCTAATTCCAAGTCTTTACGAAAAGCAACGGCTTCTGCTTTTGCTTTGTCTGATAAGGAGTTAAAAGCTTTTTGTTTTGCATCATATTCTTTTGCCCGCGTAAAATAATCATAATACACTTGTTCTACTCCCATTCGTGACTGCGGAAAACGTACAATGCAGTTGTCGCCCCAGTTGCTTTGTTTTACATTTTCACCTAAAGCAAATTTAATGAATCCGTCTGCTTTTGCAAATTTCATTTCTTCAGGTGACTTACCCCATCGTAATTTTATGAGAGCCGATTGTCCGCCTATTGGATTTGCCGATCCATGAAGCAGCTGCGATGTTGTGACACCGCCTGCCAGCTGACGGTAAATATTAATGTCTTCTGAATTAATAACATCACCAATCCTTACTTCAGCACTCGATGCCTGTGCACCTTCATTAACACCATTGGCAATTGCAATATGCGAATGTTCATCAATAATACCGGCTGTAAGATGTTTCCCTGTGCCGTCAATTATTTTTGCAAAAGCAAGTTTGGGTGTATTTATATCATCAGCGATTCTAACAATTCGCCCTTCAGTCATATAAACATCCTGATTTTTTAAAATCCCTTCTGCTTCATTTGTCCAAACGGTAACATGCTTAATTAATATGGCATCATAGCGGTTTTTAAAATCATTTATTATTTTATCAAATCCACTACGGTTATCAGCCTTTTTCCCATAGG
Organism: uncultured Bacteroidota bacterium; assembly: GCA_903889605.1. GTDB lineage: Bacteria > Bacteroidota > Bacteroidia > 2-12-FULL-35-15 > 2-12-FULL-35-15 > 2-12-FULL-35-15. Next base: position 5,930 of record CAISYK010000302.1, on the reverse strand, counting down.
CACAAAAAGGATAAATTACTTGTCCGTATTTGGGAACTTCTTTTTTAGTCGAATCTTTTTTTTGTTCAGCAGTGAATGCCGATTTTAATGCCGCGCTCCAGTCAAACCAATCGCCATCAGGTGTCTGACCTTTCCCGCTCATTTTCATCAGTTCACTATTTATACTTCCGCTTAATCTTATTGTTCCGTCAATATCTTTCGGCGTAAATGTGATCGAAACTGAATTCCCTGAAACATTTATATTCACAGGTGTTTTATTTGTATCTGCAATAGAAGTTCCTTTCAGCTTATCAATATCTCCTTCAATTATTAATAGATTTGATTTTTTGTTATTATATACTAAATCATAAGATCCTCTAAAATCAATCGTGTTGTAATCATTAATTTTGTATGGGTTACCTTGAATCCAGTTTTCATAGATTATTGTTTTTTCATCAAATAAATTTCCGGATGTTATTATAAAATTTGCTATCATTCCATTTTTTAATCTTCCGATTTTATCATCTGCATTTAACAATTCTGCTGGTGTAATTGTAAGGGATTTTAATGCTTGTTTTTCAGATAAGCCATAGCTTATGGCTTTCCGAATATTTTTCCAGAAATCTCTTTTGTCTTTTAAATCAGCGGTTGTAATTGCAAACGGAATTGAATATTTTTCCAAAGCATAGGGGTTAAGAGGGGCCATTTCCCAATGTTTTAATTCAGATAGTGAAACATTAACGGCATCAAATGCATCTTCTACATCATACGCTGCAGGGAAATTAATTGGAATTATAAATCTGCAATTCGTCGCAGCTATTTCATCAAGCCTTTGATATTCGCTGCCTGAACCTTTGATGATATATTTTATTTTGAATTCATCTCCAATTTTATCTGCACGTAAAACATTTAGTTTATCGGTGGTTTCAAATATCTGCGGAAGCTGAAGCAGATTGTTAAAAGAATTTAAAGAAATATTGTATTCTTTTTTTGTTTTATCTTTTTTATACCATTCAGCATCCAAATAAGTTTGACGAAGTAATGCGATAGCTCCCATTAATGAAGAAGGGTAATCCTGAGTTGATGTACCTTTATCAAAGGAATACATCGCGGCAGCTTTATCAGTAATAATCAAATCATTATCATGCCCTTCTCCCAAAGAAACAACAGCAGCCGTTCCGCGGACAATACCATCTTTCTGAAAAGTAAGAACTGCCCCAAAACCTAATTTACGCATCTCTTCCGATGATTTGATATCATTACTGAATATCTTGTAAGCTTCAGTTTCTGCCTTTATGGCCTGATTCCATCCATAGGCGCCTTTAGTATTGCTTTCCATTTGAGCATAAGGCCCGTGACTGCCTGCTTTGGGTTCTGTAATCCCATAGTTGGTGTAAGCATCAATCAATGCAGGATAAATATATTTGCCTTTTAAATCAAATATTACAGCACCTTTAGGTATTTCAATTTTTTCACCAACGGCGACAATCAACCCATCTTTAATCAGCAAATTTCCTTTTTCAATTACTAAGTCATTATCAGCATAAATTTTGGCATTGATAAATGCATAGGTAATATGGCTTTTGTTGGATACACCGTTAACGTGAAATGTTTGTTGTGCATCAATATTGCTGCAAATGATGAAAGCAAAAAGAAATAAAAATATTTTTTTCATGTTCGAATAAATAAATCATTGCCGTAATAGACAGGCGGTTAACAAATTTAATATTTTAAAATGATTATCCGCAATATTTCTATGGACGGTAAAATCATTAGATTTTTATTACTTTTGAGCGAACAAAAAAAATATAAAAATGTATAAAGCACTACACCAGACACACTTAATATCAGTAGTTTTATTTTTATTGATTTATCTTATAAAAACAATTTTCCTGCTGATTAATAAAAATGAGGGATTAGCAAAATTTACTAAAATTGTTAAGATCCCCGAAATGATTATCTCTTTACTGTTTTTTTGTACGGGAATATATATGCTCACACAAATCCCTGAAATAAAATCATTGATGATCATTAAAATAGTTACAGTAGTATTTTCAATTCCAATTGCAATAATTGGCTTTAAAAAGAAAATTAAAGTATTGGCTGTGCTTTCATTACTAATGATAATTGGTGCTTATGGAATGGCCGAGATGAGCAAAAAGCAAAGACCAAAGGCCCTGCGCGGCTTTTCTGAGTCAAATGTTAACGGCAAAGAAATATATAATGCAGCTTGTATTGAATGTCATGGCGCTGACGGCAATAAAGAAATAATGGGAGCTGACAATTTGAACGTATCAACAATGGATTTCTCCTTAAGAATTGAAACTATAAAAAATGGAGCAGGTGAAATGAACGGTTTTAAAGGGATTCTTACTGATGAACAAATAAACGCTGCTGCCGTATATAGCGAAACACTGAAAAAATAGAAAAAATCAGATTTCAAGTTTCAAGTTGACAAACTTTGTTTTTCAGGTTTTAAGAATCCTGCAGTGTTTGCGTGCTGATTCTATTAAAGCAGAAACTTGAAACTTATTAATCCTGAAACTTAAAAAATGCACGAAACAGGGAAGAAACAAGAAACCGCCGTTTTGGTTGGACTAATCAGCAGAACTCAGAATGAAGAAACAGCAAATGAGTATCTTGATGAACTTGAGTTTTTGGCCGAAACTGCCGGGGCAAAAGTTTTGAAAAGATATACTCAACGGCTGGAACATCCTGATTCCAGAACTTTCATTGGTGCCGGAAAACTTAATGACGTACGGACTTTTGTGAAGGATAATAAAGTTGATATTGTGATTTTTGATGATGAACTTTCTCCTGCTCAGCAGCGCAACCTGGAGAAAGAAATTAACGAAGAAAAAGAAATTAAAGTAAAGGTGGTTGACAGAACCCGCTTGATACTTGACATTTTTGCATCACGTGCCCGTACTGCTCATGCCAAAACGCAGGTAGAACTTGCTCAATCTATATATTTACTGCCACGCCTTACAAAAATGTGGGAGCACTTAGACCGCATAAAGGGAGGCATTGGAATGAAAGGTGCCGGCGAAACAGAAATTGAAACAGACAGACGTATTGTTCGTGACCGAATTGCTTTACTTAAAGAACGTCTTAAAACCATTGATAAACAAATGGAAACGCAGCGCAAAAACCGCGGAGATATGATACGTGTTGCATTAGTTGGTTATACCAATGTTGGGAAATCCACCATAATGAATATGCTCAGCAAGAGTGATGTTTTTGCAGAAAATAAATTATTTGCAACACTAGATACAACTGTCCGTAAAGTTGTGATTGAGAATCTGCCTTTCCTGCTTTCTGATACTGTTGGATTCATTCGTAAATTACCTACAACACTTGTTGAATCATTTAAATCAACGCTGGATGAGGTGCGTGAAGCCGATATATTAGTTCATGTTGTAGATATTTCTCACCCCGGATTCGAAGACCAGATTAATGTTGTAAACCAAACGCTGAGCGATATTGGTGCAGGAGACAAACCTGCAATTTTGGTTTTTAATAAAATTGATGCCTTTACTTTTTCTCAGAAAGATGTAGATGACCTGTCGCCGTTAACTAAACATAATATCAGTTTAGAACAATTGAAAAAAACTTGGATGAGTAATTTGAATGCGCAATGTGTTTTTATTTCGGCTGCCGATAAAAAAAATATTGAGGAGTTTAAAAGTGTGCTGTATGAAAGAGTGAAAGAAATGCACCTTAAGCGTTATCCTTACAATAAGTTTTTGTATTAGTATAATTGGAGTTTCGGGCTCTGTTTTTTATGTTAAATAGTAATACAAAAGAGCTTCAATATAAAAATATATTTCCATTTGTATATTTCCATTTCTTAAAAAAAGAATGGAGCGGCCTTGGAGTTTATCCTGAGTGAAACTGAATGGTGACAATCTTTTCTAAAAAGAAAAGATTTTAGCTGCAATCCCTAATGCTGCATTAATGATGAAAGAGCACGAATACTTTCATTTTAGTTCATCGGAAATTGTGATATCTGTTAAAAAGAATAGAATTTAATTTATGAAATTATTACTCCAATATTTAAAACGGTATAAAGGTCTGATAATACTGGCATTGTTATTAGCGGCTATTAATCAAATTTTTTCATTATTGGAACCTTTGGTTTTTAGGCATATTGTTGATAATTATGCATCTAATCCCCACCAATACAGCAAAAATGATTTCATTCAAGGCATTGGTTGGTTGATACTTCTTTCAATGGGCTTTGCGATGATGTCGCGTATAGCAAAAAATTTTCAGGATTATTACGTGAATGTAATCACACAGAAACTCGGTGCTCAAATATATTCAGATGGCTTAAAATATTCACTCGAACTGCCTTACCAGGTTTTTGAAGATCAGCGGAGCGGCGAAACATTAGGTAAACTTCAGAAGGTTCGTACTGATGTGGAAAAATTAATTTTTGCTTTTGTGAATATTATATTTATTTCTTTGGTAGGCGTTGTATTTGTGATGGTTTACGCAATAAGAATCAATTGGCTGATTGCAGTTGTCTATTTTGCCGCAATTCCTATTATGGGTTTTGTTTCTTCTGTATTAAGCAAGCGGATTAAAAAAGTTCAAAAAAAAATTGTTGGTGAAACTACCTCATTGGCCGGAACTACAACAGAATCGCTGCGCAACATTGAGCTGGTAAAAAGTTTAGGGCTGGCCGATCAGGAAATAAATCGTTTAAATAGTATTACCATAAAAATACTTGGACTTGAACTTAAAAAAGTCCGTTATATCAGGAGTATAAGTTTTATCCAGGGGACATTTGTTAATGCGCTGCGCAGCTGCATTATGTTTTTGTTATTGTTCTTGATTTTTGCAGATAAGATGACTTTAGGAGAGTTATTTTCTCTTCAGATTTATTCCTTTTTTATTTTCGGACCTCTGCAGGAATTAGGCAACATTATCAGCACTTATCGTGAAGCGGAAGCCTCATTGGAAAATTTTCAAACTATTTTAAATACGCCAAAAGAGGAAAAACCTCAGCATCCTGTTGCTTTAAAAGGTTTATCATCTTTATCATTTCAGAATGTCAGTTTTAAGCACCAGACAGCATCAAATAAAGCCCTGGATAACATTTCATTTAATACTAAAAACGGCGAAACTACTGCCTTTGTGGGCCCATCAGGCTCTGGTAAAACTACTTTGGTAAAACTACTTGTAGGATTATATAATCCTCATGAAGGCGAAATTCTATACAACGGCACCAGCAGCAGGTCAATTAACCTTGATCAGCTGCGCTCCCAGATAGGTTTTGTAACTCAGGATACACAGCTTTTTGCCGGCAGTATAAAAGAGAATTTATTATTTGTTGCGCCAAATGCTTCTGATGAGGAGTGCCTTGATGTGCTGAAAAAATCCGCTTGTCAGGGACTATTGGATAGAGCAGATAAAGGTATAAATACTATGATAGGAGAGGGAGGCGTTAAAGTTTCGGGAGGTGAAAAACAGCGTTTATCTATTGCGCGTGCCCTATTGCGTAAACCCTCATTATTGGTGTTTGACGAAGCAACATCCTCTCTGGATTCCTTAACGGAGGAAGAAATAAGCAAAACTATCAGGGAACTATCTATTAACAACAACCAGATAACCATATTAATTGCCCACAGGTTAAGCACAATTATGCATGCGGATAAAATTTTTGTTCTTGAAAAAGGGCAGATTATTGAGCAAGGCAAACATGATGAATTGCTGAATCAAAAAGGATTATATTATGCAATGTGGCGTCAGCAAATTGGGGAGAGATATTAAATAAACCGCACGCAGATGATACTTATTAATTATGATATAATATGGTTTTTTCAGCTATTTCCCTCGAAATTTATTATTAAATAAGATTATTTATATCTGTTTTGATCATATTTGTCAATGTTGCCAGCGCTCTGTTTATATTTGTTCACGGGCTTAACAATTAAACAAACAAT